>NZ_JAIXSV010000184.1 GCF_027484505.1 Asticcacaulis sp. | reverse complement strand
TCGAAACGGAACTGCCCTACGGCCATCTGGCCTCTGGCGTGTAGGTGCGGCCCTTGCGCCTATAAAAAACGGTCACATTTTTCGGCCTTGATCTTGCAAGACCCCCGATACAATACTGGCCATCCGCACGGGACGGCGGGCGTAATCGGGGCTTTTGATCGGCATGATACCGGATTTCCTCACTCTCGACTTTCTGGTGCCGGACGTGCTGCGTCCGGAGGTTCAGGCCTTCGCCGCCGGTTTCCCGGTCACCCTGCTACACGCCGGGGCGACCCTGCTGATGCTGTTTATCGGGGCCTTCGTCTATTCGATCCTGACGCCCTATAAGGAAATCCAGCAAATCCGCGACGGCAATTCCGCCGCCGCTGTGGCTTATGGCGGGGTGATCATCGGTCTGGCTGTGCCGCTGGCTGCCTCGATGGCCGCTTCGACCTCGGTGCGCGAAATCCTCATCTGGGGCGGGGCGACCGTCCTTCTGCAACTGTTTGTTTTCCGTCTGGTGGACTTCCTGCTGGCCGGTCTGCCGCAGCGCATTGACGAGGGCGAAGTGTCGGCCGCCGTACTGCTGGTGGCGGGCAAGCTGGCCGTCGCCCTGATCCTCGCCGCCGCCGTCGCCGGCTAAGGGAAGGCAAGAGTCATGGGCCTCATCCCCGACTGGCTGCTCTACGGTTCGGCGGTGGCCCTGATGGTCATCGTGCCGGGCCGCTGGGCCGACAAATCCCTGTCGCCGCCCGCGCCGCCGCCGCCGCCGCCCGGCGAAGCGGCCCTGTTTGCCACCTACTCCCCCTTCTCGACCAACGAGATCATCAGCCTGCCGATCATGAACGATATTGATTATCGCGGTACGGCCTTTTCCGTCTCAAAATCCGGTGAGTGGGTGCTGGCCCGCGAAAGCATCCGGAACTGTCGCTATCCCTTCCTCAATCTGGGCGGCAATCTGGGGGTGCGTATCCGCGTGCAGTATAAGCGCAGCCTCGATAACTACGTGCTGGCCGTCACCGAAAGCGGCGCGCGCCCCCTGCCCTTCGCCGATCCCAAAACCATCAAACCGGGTATGCGCGGCTTCATGCCGGGCTTTCCGCAGGATCAGGCCGGCGAAGCCACCGGCCGCCTGATCGGGGAAACCCGGCTCAAGACCGGCAAACGCTTCGAAGCGCCCGAAACCGTGCTGGCCTGGGCCGAAGCCGGGCATACGGCCAACCTGACGGGCAGCCTGAACAAGCTGCTGGGCGGCCCCACCCTCGATGCGCAATCTCAGGTCATCGGCATCACGCTGAAGACCAAGCCGCGCCGCGGGCGTCTCTATTCCTCGACCCCGGCGACGCTGGCCAAGATCGGCAATACGCCGTCGCGCACCTACGATTTCGAGCACGAAGACCTGCTGACGCGCCGCAATTACGGCATCGTTTCCGACACCCTGCGCCGGGAGTATCGCGTGGCACAGGTCGGCTGTATCCAAAGCTAAGGATTTAACCGCAATATTCGGGAGGTGACGCGCGCCAGTATCCGTGTAAGGCTTCGCGCATGATCCCCGGTGACCTTGTTCCTCTTGAACGCGCGCATATGAGCGCTCTGACCGAAGCCGACCCGGCGCTGGCCCCGCTGTTTGCCACCGTCGGCGACCTCAACTTCCGCCACCGAGCCGACGGCTTCGAAGGCCTGCTGCGCCTGATCGTCGAGCAGCAATTATCGGTCAGGGCCGCCGACGCCATCTGGCAAAAGCTGCGCGGTGGCCTGTCTGAGATGAGCCCGGCCCATCTGCTGACCCTGTCGGACGAGGCCCTGCGCGGCCACGGCCTGTCGCGGCCCAAGGTCAGATATGCCCGCATCCTCGCCGAAGCCGTCCACGCCCGCGCCCTCGACTTTACGCATGTGCAGGGCCTTGAGGCCGAGGCCGCTATCGACCACCTGACGGCGCTGAAAGGCATAGGGCGCTGGACCGCCGAGGTCTATCTGATGTTCTGCGAAGGCCGCCTCGACATCTTCCCGACCGGCGACATCGCCTTGCGCGAGGCCGTCGGCTGGTTAGACGGCCTCGATGCCCGCCCGGACGAGACCTATTGCCGCGAGCGGGCCCTGCGCTGGTCGCCCTACCGCTCAGTGGTGTCGCACGCCCTGTGGGGCTGGTACGGCGCGGTCAAACGCGGGGAGCTTGGGCGAACGCTGTAGGCTTTACTGGCGATTATAGATGCGCAGGATCACCGGCTGATCGTTATTGCGGGCGTTGGGTTCGGTCCACACCAGGGCAAAGCCATTCGGTCCTGACCCCAGATTCACGCCATTGAACGACGTGGCGGTGGTGATCTCAAACTCCGTGAAAAGTTTGGTGCCATCATCGGACATCAGTTGGCCGGTCAGACCCGAATTATAGCTATAGACCACCGCATAGCCGCCATTGCTCAATCCGGTAGCGCCGCGATAGCTGGCACTCAGCGCCGCATTGGCATTGACCGTCGCTGCCGTCCCATAGGCAGCCCCCGCACCACTATAGGCCTGAGCGCGCAGGCTCTGAACCGTCGTCCGCTGCGACCAGATCGCCGCAAAGCGTCCGCTATTCAGACTGATCACTGCCGGAAGCCAGGCTTCCAGACCGCCATTCAAGGCTATAGGGTTGCCTGATGCTGCGCCTGCGGCGGTGTAAAGCTGAACCTTACCCTGCATCAGACCCTGCGTATTATTGGCTTCCTCATAGGACAAAGCAAACGTCCCGTCCGTTAGACCGACAAGCGTATAGGCCGGGACATTGCCGCCAATCGAACCGGTCGGAAAACCCTTAAGCGTCAGTTCAGAACCAACGGTGGCACCGGTCGCTGTGAATATCTGTGCCCGAACCTCATCTGCGGTGGTCACCTGAGTATTGTTGACGGCCCGCTCACGGAAAGCCACCATAAAGCCTGTCCCAGCCGACACTAGTTGTACCGTTGTGTCCGATGCGAACAGCGTTGCAGACAACGCCCGGGTGTTTACACGCAATTCGCTGCCTTGTTTGACGCCATTGGCATCGAAGATCTGAGCCCGAACAACGGGTGCCGTCGCGCTACGATCGGCCCAGGCGACAACAAAGCCGCCACCGCTAAGGCCGACGATGGCAGGCATGCTTTGATCGCCGGCCGTCGTCGTATTGGCCGTGAGTTCCGTCGTCTGCATGGCACCGCTGCTCGAAATCACGCGATACAAGATAGCCGAGCCTGATGTGTCCGGGCTGCCGGCGACCACAGTGCGCTCGGTCCACGCCACCGCATAACCGCCACCCGAAAGACCCGTCACAGCCGTTTCGTATCTTAACCCGTTGCTGCGCGTGCTGACGGTTACCGGGCTTGAAGCCACATAGCTGCTTTGTGACGCCGATGATGACGATGACCCACCGCCGGTGCCCCCACCGGAGGATGAACCACCCCCGCCGCCGCCTCCACCACAGCCATAGACCATCAGCGCCGCCAGAGGCGCGACAATCAGCACGAGCGGACGCAGAATTTTCGATGAAATGGTCATGGTCTCCCCCTAAACAGTTGCCGTCTTGTTACAGGATGGCCCACCTTCTGTCAAATTTGACGGCACGATGACACCGCCAACCGTGACGGGACTTACCCCCGTCTTACACCCTGTCAGAGGTGCGCCATATCGCTCTTACGCGCGGCGGGTCTAGGCTCAGGCTTCAACCTGAAATAACACTGGAGCCGAGGAAATGGATATCTACAACTACATCAAAAAAGACCACCGCAAGGTCGAGGACCTGATGGAGCAGGTGGTCAATGCCGCCGATGGCGCGACGCGTCTGCGTCTGTTCAATGAGATCAAAAACGAGCTGACGCTCCACGCCAAGAGCGAGGAAGAGACCTTCTACAAGGCCGTGCTCGACGCCACGCGTTCAAAGGCCGTCGAGCACAAGATGGAACATGCCAATGAGGAGCATGACGAAATCGAAGCTTTCCTTCAGAAGGTGTCCGGCCTGTCGGCTGACAGCGACCAGTGGCTGCTGCACTTCGGCGAACTGAAGCACGCCGTCATGCACCACGTCGAAGAGGAAGAGGGCGAAATCTTCGAAAAGGCCAAGACCTATCTTAGCGCCGATCAGGCCCGCCAGCTGGCCAAGGAGATGGACGCGCTGAAGAAGGACATGATGGCCGGGGCGTAGACCGACAGCTTAACCCTACCGTCTTTTTGGCATTCGCCAAAAATCCACCTCCCCTGATATCAGGGGAGGTGCTTTATGTTTGAGGTGCTTAAAGCCCGGCGCCCTTGACCAGATCGGCCACCACCGACGGGTCGGCAAGCGTCGAAATATCACCTAGGTTCGACACGTCGCGTTCGGCGATCTTACGCAGGATGCGGCGCATGATCTTGCCGGAGCGCGTCTTGGGCAGGCCCGGCGCCCATTGAATGACGTCCGGTGAGGCAATGGGGCCGATTTCGCGGCGCACCCAGTTGCGCAGTTCGGTCTTCAGCGCCTCGGTCGGTTCCACGCCCTTGGTCAGGGTGACGTAGCAATAGATGCCCTGCCCCTTGATATCGTGCGGGAAGCCGACCACGGCGGCTTCGGCGACGCTGTGGTGCGCCACCAGCGCGCTTTCGACCTCGGCCGTACCCAGACGATGGCCGGAAACGTTCAGCACGTCATCGACGCGGCCGGTGATCCAGTAATAGCCGTCTTCGTCGCGGCGCGCGCCGTCGCCGGTGAAATACTTGCCGGGATAGGTCGAGAAATAGGTTTCGATAAAGCGCTGATGGTCGCCAAAGACCGAGCGCATCTGGCCCGGCCACGAGTCGCAGATACACAGATTGCCCTCGGTCGCGCCGCTCAGCTCATGGCCTTCATTATCGACCAGACAGGCCTCAATCCCCGGCAGGGGGTGGGTCGCCGAACCGGGCTTCAAGGCCGTCGCGCCCGGCACCGGGGTGATCAGGTGGCCACCGGTCTCGGTCTGCCACCAGGTATCGACGATGGGGCAGTTTTCGTTGCCGACCACGCGGTGATACCACAGCCAGGCTTCGGGGTTGATCGGCTCCCCCACCGAGCCCAGCAGACGCAGCGACTTGCGCGAGGTCTTGAGCACCGGTGCATCGCCTTCGCGCATCAGGGCGCGGATGGCGGTGGGCGCAGTGTAGAAGGTCGTCACCTGATGTTTGTCGATCACTTCCCAGAAGCGCGACACAGTGGGGTAGTTGGGCACGCCTTCGAAGATCAGCGAGGTGGCGGCATTGGCCAGCGGCCCATAAACGACGTAGGAATGGCCCGTCACCCAGCCGACATCGGCGGTGCACCAGTAGACATCGCCTTCGTGCCAGTCGAAGACGGTTTTGAACGTATAGGCCGCCCAGGCGAGGTAGCCGCCCGTGGTGTGCAGCACGCCCTTCGGTTTGCCCGTCGAACCGGACGTATAGAGGATGAACAGAGGGTCTTCGGCATTCATCGGCTCAGCCGGGCAGTCGGCGCTTAAGCCTTCCAGTTCCGGATCGACGCACAGGTCGCGCCCGTCATGGCTCAGCGAACAGCCATTGCCGGTGACGAAGACGTGCTTCACGCCGGGGCATTGCAGCAGGGCGAGGTCGGTATTGGCCTTGAGCGGCACCGACTTGCCACCCCGACGGCCTTCGATGGTGGTGACCACGTATTCCGACTGACAGTCATTGATACGCCCGGCCAGGCTGTCGGGCGAAAAGCCTCCGAACACCACCGAATGCACGGCGCCGATACGCGCGCAGGCCAGCATGAAATAGGCCGCTTCGGGCACCATGGGCATATAGATGGTGACGCGGTCGCCCTTTTTGACGCCGTATTTTTTCAGCAGGTTGGCACGCTTGCCCACCGCTTCGGCCAGCTGGCCATAGGTGACCTTGTAAGAGTCGTTCGGCTCATCGCCCTCAAAAATGAAGGCCACCGTATCGGCCTTATGCGGCAGATGGCGGTCGATGCAGTTGGCCGCGACGTTCAGTTGCCCATCGTGATACCAGCGGATGCGGAAGTCTTCGCGGTTGAAAGACACGTCCTTGACCTGCGTGAAGGGCTTGATCCAGTCGAGCGCCTCGCCCAGTTGACGCCAATGGGCCCACGGGTCGGATTTGACCAGATCGCGCTGCGCCTGAAGCGCCGCCGCCGTCACGCTGTGGGCGCGCGGATAGGTCGCCGGCACGGGAAAGAGAGTCGTATTGTTCAGCGTTTCAACCGTCATGGCGTCCTCACACATTGTCTTGCTTATCTTGCCGTAGAGATAAGACTGATCCACGGCCCTGTCGAGCCAGCCAACCACAATTTGCCCGGCAGGGAAACTTGGCAATAGGTCGTATATTGGTTATGCAATGTGGATCATTTTTGTGACCATATCGAAAGACTGTCCGTGCATCTTGCGCTATCCACCTGGCCGGAAATCGACGCCCGTCTGAAGACCTCAAAGACGGTGATCATTCCCATCGGCTCCAACGAACAGCACGGCCCGATGGGGCTTTTGGGGACCGACTGGCTGTGCCCGGAAATCATCGCCCATGCGGCGGAAAAACAAGGCGATATTCTGATCGCGCCGACCTTCAATATCGGCATGGCGCAGCACCATCTGGGCTTTGCGGGCACCATTTCCTTGCGCCCTTCGACCTTCATGGCGGCCATCGAAGACTGGGTGAAGTCGCTGGGGCGACATGGGTTTACCCACATCTATTTCCTGAATGGCCACGGCGGCAATGTCGCCTCGATCGAAGCGGCCTTTTCGGAAATCTATAGCCAGTGGTCATGGCAGGGCACGCGCTGCCCGTTTGCGCTGAAACTGTCGAACTGGTGGGATCTGCCGGGTATCTCGCCTCTGTGCGCCCGCCTTTTCCCCAAGGGTCACGGCAGCCACGCCACACCGTCGGAAATCGCCCTGACCTGGGCCGCCTATCCGGAGGCCGTGCGCGACGTGACGATGGAGCCGCCGATTGCGCCCACGGGTCCGATCCGCGACGCGCTCGATTACCGCGCGCGTTTCCCTGACGGCCGCATCGGCGCCGACTCATCGCTGGCCAGCATCGAACTGGGTCGTCAAATCCTTGAGGCGGCGGTCCCGGCCCTGCTGAAAGACATTGCGAAATTCGAGGCCGAAGAACGGCCCTGACTACAGATGCGTTTCGACATCCATGCGTTGATGCAGGATGCGAACAATGTCGAGCCCATCGTTCAGGCGAAAATAGATGATGTGAGATCCACAGGCATATTTCAGATAGCCTGTCCTTACACCCACGGGCCTGCCCTTGCGGCGGCCTGACGCCAGATCATCGAAGGCGGCGGCCAGTAAGAGTGTATAACGATCCGCCTGATCCGCCGACCATTGACGGCGGCTATACAGCCAGATGTCGCGCAGGTCGGCTTGTGCGGCCGGTCGAAGGCTGTACGCCTCAGCCATGTTCGGCGCGCATTTGCTTCAGAAAAGCGTCGCTATCAAAGGCTTCGGGAGGACCGGATTGTTCGCCCTCAATCAGCGCCTGTTGCAGCGCCTTGACCCTGGCTTCATGTTCTTCGAGCAGTCTTAGTCCGGCGCGCACCACTTCGGTAGCCGACCCGTAACGACCTTCTTCGAGCTGCGTTGCAATAAAGCCGGTGAAGTGCTCACCCAGAGATATGGAGGTTGTGCGTGCCATGCTCAGGCTCCTTATGTGCTAAATATTAGCACAGTTCATCTAAACCGTCACCACCTCATCGCCGCGGCGTTCGACCGGCCACGGCATGAGGTGCGCTCCGGCGCAGGGGCCGCCGATGCACAGGCCGCTGTCTTTCAGAAACGACGCGCCGTGCCAGCGGCAGATAATCACGTCCTGCTCGCGCGTCTGATAATCGCTTTCTTCCTGATCGCCGCCCAGCGGCATACCGTTGTGCGGGCAGGCATCGACATAGCCGCGCGGCACATAGTCATCGAGGATAACGAACCCCTCAAACCCATCCTGACGATAGAGGACGGTGCCGGTTTGCTGCAACTCAGCCCAGGTGCAGATGATGGTGCCGGGAGGCGGTCTCACCGTTCCGTCTTCAGCGGGCGCGACATCAGATCGCCGATGGCCTTATCGACGCTGGCTTCGCCCGACAGGATGGTCGCCACCATGTTGCAGATCGGCAGATCGACGCCCAGCTTTTCGCCCAGATGCTTGACCGCCGGGGCCGATTCCACCCCTTCGGCGACCGAAATCTTGCCTTCCAGCGCCTGAGCCAAGGTTTGCCCGCCGCCGAGCGCCAGACCGACGCTCATATTGCGCGATTGCGGCGACGAGCACGACAGGACCAGATCACCCATACCGCACAGGCCACTCAGCGTCTCGGCCTTTGCCCCCAGCGCCACGGCCAGACGGGTCATTTCGGCAAAACCGCGCGTGATCAGGGCGGCGTGCGCCGAACGCCCCAGCCCCTTGCCCTCGGAAATGCCACAGGCAATGGCCAGCACGTTTTTCAACGCCCCGCCGGCTTCGGCCCCGATCATGTCGTCGATCAGATAGGGGCGGAAGGTCTGCGTCGCCAAAGTCGTCGAAATCTGCGCCCCCAATGCCGCATCCTTGCACGCCAGCGTCACCGCAGTGGGCAAACCGCGCGCCACTTCGGCGGCGAAGGACGGCCCGGACAGGACGGCGGCGCGCGCCTGCGGCAGGGTCTCGGTCAGGACCTCATTCATCAGATTGTCGGTGCCGCGCTCAACCCCCTTGGCGCACAGGACGATCGGCAGGCCGTCGCGCACGTGCGGCGCAAAGGCCTTCAGCGAGGCGCGCATATGCTGCGCCGGCGGCACGGCCAGAATAAGGTCACAGTCCCCCAGATCGGCCAGATCGGCGGTCGCCTTCACCTGCGGCAACAGCTCACGGCCCGGCAAATAGAGGTGATTGAGGTGCTGAGCGTTGATCGAATCGGCGACTTCCGGCTCACGGCACTGAATCAACACCTCGCGCCCGGCCCGCGCGGCGACCTGCGCCAGCGCCGTACCCCATGCCCCTGCCCCGATGATACCCACCTTGTCAAAGGCTTTGGCGTGCACGAATTGGGTCAAGCCTTGGCTCCCTTGCGTCCCGAATATTTATGTATGGGTGCACTGAGCGCACGGCGCTCGTCAAGGGGCCAGCGTGGCCGCGCCAGCGCCGACAGACCGTCGTGCACCTGTTTGTCCCCATCATAATCGGCCGCCGCCTGCATCAGCGCAAAGCGTTCCAGCCCGGCCAGAGCGATCATGGCCGCATTGTCGGTGCAGTAGGCCAGAGGCGGGGCAACAAAGTCAAACCCCTCTTTTTCGGCCAGTGCCGACAGCTCAGACCGCACGGTTTTATTCGCCGCTACGCCGCCCGCCACAACAAACGCCGGACTATCCACTCTATTTTCGGCCTTGAAGGCGCGCATGGCGCGGGCCGAGCGTTCGACCAGTTGCCGCGCAATCGCCGCCTGCACCGAAGCACACAGATCGGCGCGGTCCTGCGGCGTCTTCACCTGCTCCATGGCGATCTTGGCGGCGGCGGTTTTCAGGCCCGAATAGGAAAAATCGCAGTCTTTGCGTCCCAAAAGTGCGCGCGGCAGGGTAAAGCGCGTGGCATCGCCCTTCGCCGCCTCGGCTTCCAGCGCCGGGCCGCCGGGATAGCCCAGCCCCAGAGTCTTGGCGATCTTGTCGAAGGCCTCGCCCGCCGCATCGTCGATGGTGGTGCCCAGACGCTCATAATCGCCGACGCCGCGCACGTGCAGCAACTGACAATGGCCGCCGGAGACCAGCAGCAGCAGGAAGGGAAACGGCACATCATGCGTCAGGCGCACGGACAGGGCATGGCCTTCGAGGTGATTGACCCCGATCAGCGGCAGACCGCGCGACAGGGCAAAGCCCTTGGCGAAGCTTAAGCCCACCATCACCCCGCCGATCAGGCCCGGCCCGGCGGTAGCGGCCACTGCGTCAATATCGTCCACCCCGACGCCCTTTTCGGCGGCCTGCGAAAGCGCCAGCCGCGCCAGATCGTCGATGGTTTCGACGTGGCTGCGCGCCGCGATTTCCGGCACGACCCCGCCATAGACGGCGTGCTTGACCACCTGAGAATGGATGACCGAAGACAGGACTTCGACCGTGCCATCATCGCCACGCCGCACTACGGCGACCGCGGTTTCGTCACAGCTCGATTCGACACCCAGAACGCAAAGAGACATTACATATCCTTATCCCCCGCAGCCTTACGGAGAGAGGGGTTACCTGAAAAGGCCAAATGGCCGCAGGTCAAGGGGCTTGCAAGCCGCAGGGCGAAATTTTAGGAAGAAGCAAACATAGACTACGCTCTGTCTTAGCCCCCTCTCCCTGAGGGAGAGGGCTGGGGTGAGGGGGGCGTCCGTGCCACCGTCCCCTCATCCGGCCCTTTCGGGCCACCTTCTCCCTCAAGGGGGGAGGGAAAGTTCGGAAAACTCATGACCCCACTTCTGAAAATCGGTACGCGCGGTTCGCGGCTGGCCACCACCCAATGCGGCTGGGTTCAGCGTCAGATCGTCACCGCGCTCGGTCACGACCCGGCCCTGTCGCACGACGTTGCGCCGCTGGTCATCATCACCACCCAGGGCGACCGCATTCAGGACCGCCGCCTGATCGAAGCGGGCGGCAAGCAGTTGTTCACCAAGGAGATCGAGGACGCCCTTCTGAGCGGTGAGGTCGATGTCGCCGTCCATTCGCTGAAGGACATGCCCGCCGAAGATATTCCCGGCCTCAGCCTGTGCGCCTTTCCGGTACGCGAAGACCCACGCGACGCTTTCGTCTCGATCAACTACCGCCGTCTCGAAGACCTGCCGCAGGGGGCGAAGCTCGGCACCGCCTCGCTGCGGCGTCAGGCGCAGGCCCTGGCCGTGCGGCCGGACCTTGAAGTCGTCATGCTGCGCGGCAATGTCGATACGCGCCTGTCGAAGCTGGAGGCCGGGCATTGCGACGCCATCCTGCTGGCGGCGGCGGGCCTGAAACGCATGGGGCTTGAGGCCCATATCAAGTCCTATATCGACCCCGATCAGTTCCCCTGCGCCCCCGGTCAAGGCGCACTGGCCGTGCAATGCCGCACGGCCGACCTCGATCAGGAGTGGATCAAGCGGCTGCACCATGGCGAAACGCACCTGCAAATTTCGGCCGAACGCGGCGCGCTGGTGGCGCTCGAAGCCTCGTGCCGCACGGCCGTCGGAGCCTATGCGAAAATCGAAGGCGACGCGCTCACCCTGTTTGTCGAAGCCCTCACCGCAGACGGCCGCACCCGCTGGCAAAGGCGCGAAACGATCAACGCCCCTACGGTGGAATCCGCCCACGCGCTGGGCCTGCGTCTGGGGCAGTCTATCCGTGATGAGGCCGGCGAGCGGCTGATCCAATACACAGGCTGATTTTTTAGCATTCTAAAGTTAGTAAACACGCACGGCCATAAAAAGCGCCCGACCGGGCGCCGGCGCCCCTGCGCCGCCCCCGCGGAGGCCCGAACGCAGTGAGGTAGCCGTGAGCGAATTAATATGGATTACCCGAACGGAACCGCAGGCCAGCGTCACGGCGCAGGCGCTGCGGGCACGCGGGTTTGATGTGCTCAATGACCCGCTGCTTGAGGTCGAACCCTTAAGCCCCAATATCGATGTCGCGCGCTTTGCCCATATCATTGCCACCTCGATCAACGGCCTGAAAGCCTTTACGCGTCAGTACGCCACGCGGCATCAGACGGTGTGGGCCGTCGGCGACGCCACCGCCCGCGAAGCGCGTGAGGCCGGCTTCAATACCGTCCATAGCGCCCACGGCGATGTAGAAGACCTGATCCGCCTGCTGAAAAGCGAGGCGCCGCAAGGCCCCCTCCTCTACCCGCAGCCCGAAACCCCGGCGCGTGACCTGAGCGCCGCCCTGTCGGGCTTCGACCTGCACCCGGTCCTCTTTTATCGCACGGTGGTGCGCGACGCCCGCGACGCCAGAGCGCAGATGGCGGCGATCACCCATATCCTGCTGTATTCGCCGCGCGGCGCGCAGGCCTGTGCGCCCTATCTGGCGGGTGTGACGGCGCGCGTCCTCTGCATCTCTGAGGCCACCGCCCAACGGTTGCGCGAACACCTCAATTTCACTGGAAATTTACCCTCTGCGGGCCTAAACATAGAGGTAGCGGCCTCTCCGGATGAAGAGGCCCTGTTCGCCAGGCTCTAAAACCCCACGGACCGCCATGACCGACGACTTTGCCCCGAACCCGATCCCCGCTGCGGCGGAGCCGGAAAAGACCCGTTGGGGGCGCGGCCCGCTGATCATCGCCTTCGCCTTCCCCATCGTCTTTGTGCTGCTGGCGCTGGGAGTGCTGGGCTTTGCGGTCTATAAGGAGCACCTGAGCGCCCCGCAAAAGACCGTGGCCGACTATTTCGATGCGGCGGCGGTGGCCAAGGACAGCGAAAAAGACTCCGAAATCGCCCGCCTGACCGCTGAACTGAACGCCCTGCGCGTGCGCCAGGCTCAGGCCTCCGTCGAGGCTCCGCAAGCGCCCACCTATGCCGACCCGACGGCCCTCAACCGTCTGTCGGAGCGCCTCGATCGCCTTGAGGCCAATCAACGCCTGCTGATTCAGGCCGCCGCTGCGGCCACCTCGGCTTCGGGCCTGCAACAGGCGGCCAAGGGCTCTCAGCCGTTTCTGTCCGAACTGGCCGACGTCGAAAAGAGCCTGACCGACACGGTGATGGTCGCGCCGCTGCGGCCTCTGGCGCAAAAGGGCGTACCCAGCGAAATCGCGCTGGCGCTCAGCTTTCCGGACTATGCCGCCAGGGCCCGCACCGCCGCGAATGCCAAAACCGACGACAGCTTCCTGTCGCGTCTGACCAATGCGCTCAGCGGCCTGATCAGCATACGCCGCATCGACGGCGCCGCGCGCGGCCCGGACGCCCTGCTGCTTCAGGCGCAGGGCCGTCTGGATCAGGGCGACCTCAACGGCGCGCTGACAGTCCTCTCCACCCTGCCCCCGGCGTCGCAGGCCGCGCTGAAACCGTGGATGACCGATGCGCGCAACCGCGTGCTGGTCGATACCACCACCCGCCGCATCACGGTTGAAGCCTTAAGCCGCCTCAGTCAGGCCAATTACAGCACGGCCAATGGGGCCGATGCCACAACGGACAGCGGTGCCGCCGTCGCGCCTCAGCCGGAGAATGGCCTGTGATCCGCACGCTTCTGATTCTGCTGAGTGTCCTCACCCTGATCGCTGTTGCCTTTGCCGCCGCTGGTGATTCCGGCAGCGCGACCCTGATCTGGCTCGGCTACCGCATCGACACGCCGGCCGCCGCCGCGGTTATCGCCATCGGCCTGCTGGCTTTTGCGGCGGTCAGTTTCTGGAACCTCGTCCTGTGGATGTCGCGCGCCCCGCAACGCGCCGAACGTCAGCGCGCCGCAGCCCGCCGACGTCAGGGCGAAGAGACGCTGACCCGCGGCTTTATCGCCGTCGTTTCCGGCGATGGGGCCGAAGCCCGTCGTCAGGCGATCAAGGCCGTGGATTTGCACGACAATGTGGCGCTGGTGCGCATCCTCAATGCGCTGGCCGCCGAAACCGCCAGCGACCCCGTCGCCACACGCGCCGCCTGGACGGCGATGCTCAGCGTGCCGGAACTGAAACTCGCCGGTCTGCGTGGCCTGATGACCCTCGCCATCTCCGAAGGCGACCGCGCCGAGGCCATCCGTCTGGCCGCCGAAGGCTATAACCAGCCCAAGCCCGCCATGTGGGCGTTCAAGACCCTGTTCGAAGCCCGCTCGACCGCTGGCGAATGGGCCGAAGCGCTCGATCTGGTCGAAGGGGCGCTGAACCGCAAGCTGATCTCGCCGCTGTTTGCCGAACGCGCGCGCGCCGCCCTGATGGCCGCTTCGGCCGCCCGTCTGGAAAACGCCGCCGAAGGACAAATCCGCGAACAGGCGCTCGATTACGCCGTGCGCGCCGCCAAGCTTCAGCCCATGTTCGCGCCCGGTGCCGTCATCGCCGCGCGTCTGCTGGCCGCGCATAATAAGCTGGGCCGCGCCGAAGACGTGCTGGAGGCCGCCTATGCCGCCCAGCCGCACCCGGCCATCTGGCTGGCCTACCGTGACCTGGTGAACGATGAGACGCCAAAGGACCGCGCCCGCCGGCTGCAAGGGTTGATCGACCGCAACCCGCAACACCGCGAAAGCCGCCTGCTGGAGGTCGAACGCGCTGTCCTGAGTGGCGTGCGCGCCGACATCGACCGCGCTACGGCGGCGCTTGAGGACGAACTGACCGAGGAGCGCCTGACGCGTCGTCTGTGTGGCCTGATGGCCAAGGCGGCTCTGGCCGTGCAGGACGTGGACGGGGCGCGCGGCTGGGTGGCCAAGGCGTCGCTGGCCAAGGCCGAACCCGACTGGTCCGACCTCGACCCGGAAGGCAAGGCCTTTGCCTATACGCCGTCCGACTGGACGACTCTGGTCCTGACCTATGCCGAAACCGGCGCTCTGGCGCACCCGCGCCATGAACGCGCTGAAAAGGGCCTGCCCGACGTGCCCGACATGCCGACGCGCTACGTGCCGTCCATGCCCTTCGTCAAGGCGGCGCAGAAAAAATCCGGCCCCGCGCCCCTGCCCGACAATCTGGCCCTCAGCCCGGACGGATACGACGCGGCCATTGCTGGACACGACCTTGATGAGGCCGAAGTCGCCGCTCCCGCACCCAAACCCCGCGCCCGCAAGACAAAACCCACAAAATAATTGCCGGTGCGAGCGCTTTGGGGCCTTGCCAAACCGCTACAGGAGCCTGTAAACAGCGCTCTCCGAACCGGGGCGGGCGATTATGCGCCTGCATCAAAGTGCCGCTTTAGCTCAGCCGGTAGAGCACCTCATTCGTAATGAGGGGGTCAGGTGTTCGAGTCACCTAAGCGGCACCATCACCTTGTTCGCTGAAATCCGCCCAAGGTTGAAAAATCCAAGAAAAACTGATACTTTAGACGCTAGTTGGCCGCTAGCGTCCGCCCCCGTCCGTCCCTAGTCGGACCAATTTGGGGGCCACATTGGGGGCCACTTGGAAACAGCAAAAATGCGTGGCCCCCAAAAATGTCTCTAGTCGTTACCCAGCTTAGGAATGCGAAGCCTGCTGCCAAGCCATACAGTGGCCCGCCAGCAGGTAGGCTGCGGTCGCCGAGCATAACAGATCCATGCCACCCTCTTCCTACCGCCACTGGCCGCTGGCACTCTTTAAGTGGTGACGGTCATTCAGACTGATCGAAAAAAAAGCTTGAACCAATTGCTTAGGTGTAGAGCCCACTTTGGAAGTGGCCTTACCTTACCATTTTAGCGACAGCATCTTTGCTTTCAGGACTCATATATTGTTTGATGAACCCATCCAAATTATAAGGGTCTGGTTCCGTGCTGTTGGAAATTTCGACTGGAAATTCCCAAGCCTCGTAATCTAACTCGTCACCTTTTTTCACGACAACAAGGCCAACCTCATGCTCCTCGCATAGCTGGCTGATTTGCCCAAAGCGCTCATTTTCTTTGTCGGTAGGCTTTTTCGGAAAATTTACAATTAAAAGAAAAGAATAATGCGCAGCCCTACGGTGGTTTAATGCTTCAAATACAGATAACGCATCTGCACTTTCGAACCTTTTTACCTCAATTGACTGGACGGTAAACTCAAATCCAGGGACGTACTGTCGAACAATTTTTCCAACGATGACTATATCTGGAACCGTCCATCTTCCCGCGCCCCGCACTCGTTTTGACGCTGTTAACTCCACTACAGAATCATCAAATCCTTCGCTTTCAACCCAGTCACGCTTAATCGTTGGCAGCAATTTGTCATAATATTCAAATTCCTTTGCATATTCCTCCTCCTCCTTCGCAGCAGAGGCATCGCCGGGAGCCGCGTCTGCGGATGTGGTTTTTGCCGTATCCGTAAGAAATACAACACCGCCACGTCCACGGGCGGACCCTACTAAGCCAAGCGCCCTGCACATATTTCGAATATTATAATATTTTTCTTTCGACCATCCGAGCTTGCTCCGGAGCACGGTATTGCTTGATCTGCCGCCTATTTCGAGCAACTTCTCTACCAAAAGGCTCACTTCTTCGGTCTCGGGCATTCGTCACTCCTAGGATTGAATCGCTTCCATTCCCGCATTAGTTGATTAAGACGAAGTTTACAGTATCAGTGATTTCCTAGTTGCCGAGGCGGGCTAACTTTAGGAAGCAAAAGGAACATCGTTCTGCGAGCATGGCAAATCCCAATCTCAGAACAGCGCTATCTACTTCTCGGACTTTAGCGGCATTGAGGCTGTCCCGAAATTGACGCAGCCATCGCCCGGTAACGCCCTGCGCGAAGCCCCACCCGCTCAGCACGAGCTGGCCCGCACCGCCTCTCCTCAGATGACGCCGACCTATCAAACCCGCCTCAGTTTGCCGCATTCCCCTGAGGGTTGATAAGCGCTATGCGTTTTCGGCGCCGTGTTACGGGCTGCTGACGCATCTTTTGGGAGACGCGCCCACCGGGATATGATTCTCTGTCCCGCGCGCAACTGTGGTGGATAAGCTTATTTTGTAAGAAGATTTTGGCACCCCATCCTCGTAAAACAGCGTAGCTGGCGGGTTTTTCCAACAAGGCAACGGCACCCAAATACCGCGACAAAAGGGCCATGTGTCGCAATCGGAACAAATCACCGGCGATTGACGCACACGCAGCAAATTCGCCTCTTACGATACATTCCGAATACGATTACCCGTCGCTGAGGAGTGGGGCACATGTCAAATAACAGCACTTTACCGCGAGAGGACTGGAAGTTTAGCGGGGATTCGTTCGAGGGTTTCGCTCAGATTCTGCACCGCTACTGCGATGTAACCGCCCAGCAACCCGATCCTTCGCAAGCTTTAAACTGGCGGTTGAATTTATCCTCTGTTGAGTCGCGTCACCTCAAGGACCCTATCTATTTGAAGCTGGCCATGGTGGAGACGACGGCGGACTGGTCTTTTACGTCCAATACGCCCTGCGACGACATCATTATGAGCTTTCCGCTGGAAGGCCGCCAGAGCCACACCTTTGCCGATCAGACGGTCGAAATCGGCAAGGGACAGGCCATCATGTACCAGCAGTGTGAGCAGCTGCGTCAGTCCTTCATGACCCACGATCGTGTGGCGCGCTCGGTATCTCTGCGCCTGAGCAACAAATGCGTGCGGCGCATCATTGCGCGTCGCACCGGTCGCTTTGATCGTCTGCGCACCGATTTCCGTCAGGTGATCGAACAGAGCATGCCCGGTTTTGGCCTGATCCCGGCACTGGTCGGCACGATGTCCGGGCTTGATTCCGAGGCGGTCTTTTCGGTGCTGTCCGAAGAAACGCGCCATGCCCTGATCACGGCCATGGGGGAACTGGTCTTTGATCTGGTGCCCAATGTGATGCGCCGGCACGTGCGCCTGTCCGAAGCCGACAGGGTGCCGCCCTATATCCGCAAGGCCTGCGATTACATCGTCCACCACTATCGCGAGCCCCTCACCATCCGCGAACTGGCCGAACACTGCGCCGTCAGCCTGAGAAAACTCGAACGCGGGTTTGAGCAGAGTCTGAGGATGAGCCCGTCTGCCTTCGTCAAGAAGGTCCGCCTCGACGCCATCCGGGCGATTCTGACCTCAGGGACCTATCGCGGGACCATCTCGGCGCTGGCGGCGGAATGCGGTTACTCCAGCCGCCACCGCTTCCTGAAAGACTATACGGCCCGGTTCGGAGAAACCCCCAAGGAAACCCTGCGCGCGCACAAGCCTTAACCTCCGGCCGGACACAGAGATACCGTACAACGTCGTTAATGCCGATTTAAGATATTCGCGCTATGGATGTGCAGTGCCCGGAATACCCCTAAACCACGAGGAGCGAACCCTATGTTTGCTATGCCATCGGCTATGGGCACAGGTCCCGTCAGCCTTTCTGCTCACCACCCGACGGACGGTGCCCCCTCATGAAAACGGCACTTATTCTGGAGGTTCCCAATGATCTGCACGCCAAGCTGGGGGACGCGCTTTCGGATGCGGCCATGCTTGAGCGGGTGGAAGAGGCCCTGCACACCTTGTCGGCCCAGTTTAAGGGCTGGTTGTCAGACGACATCATCCGTCTGAACAGGGCCGTTCAGGCCGCCTGTCAGACGCCCGGTGAGGCGAGCTGGCGGGAGCTGCTGAAAAGCTACGGCGACCTCAAGGGCATGGGTACGACCTACGGCTACCCGCTGGTCAGCCGTGTGGCCGCCTCGGCCTGCACCTTGCTGACCGCCAACAGGGATCTGGCGCTGACCCTGCCCCTGCTGGAGGCGCACGCCGCGGCCATCACCGTGCTGGTCGATTGCGAGATCAGGGACGAAAGCCACGCGGAGGGCCAGAGGCTTGCGCACGAGCTGGAGGTTCAGGTGCAGCCGTTTCACAACCGAATCCTGAGGCTCTGAGGTTAGACGCGGTTGGCGTCAGGCCCGCGTCAGCTTGCGGAAATTCATCCAGAACAGGATGGCCCCCAGGGGGATGGACAGAAGGATGATCAGCGGCTGATAGAGGCCCAGACTGAAACGCGACGGCGGCAGATTGGCCGTGAACAGCGTCAGCGCCATACGCCCTTCCAGCCAGTTGAAACTCATCAGCCCTACCCCCAGCAGGATCAGGCCGATCCACACAAAGCGCCAGCGCACGCGCGGGGCGGCGATACAGATGAACAAGGTCACCGCACAGAAGATCAGGTTGATGACCGCCAGCCCCAGAAGCGCATAGTGTTCGATGCTTTGCCCGCTGAGACGGAAGGCCGTGCGCTCAAACAGCGACGCGCGGTAGGTATTGATATTGAAACCCGCCACCGCCTGCTTCCCGGAGCCCGGTTCGACCGTCACCGTGGCGATGATCCAGCGATCAGAAAATTCGTATTCCAGCGCCACAAACACGAAGCGCTTACCGCTCAGGTCGCGCACCATATAGCCGACGGGCTGGATATTGCGCGGCGCTTCCTGCGGCAGGTACAGATAGACGCGGTCCATGATCAGGTCAAAATTGGCGTCGATATAGTCGCTGTTCATCTGAGCGCGCACGGCCGGTGTGTCGCGGGTTTGCATGAGCGCCACGAAGTCCTTCGACTGCCCCACCTCCGGCTCCAGCCGCGCCAGTTCACGCGACAGGCGCTGAGCCTGCTGACGCTGATCCAGCGTGCCGCCCAGCACATAGAGCTGGCTGACCAGCAGCATCAGGCTCAGCACCGCGCCAATAATTTTCCGGAACAGACCCATCTACCCACCCGTTAACCTTTTTAGTGTTGGCACGGGCGGGGGCTTCGCAAAAGCCCTTTTTTACGGTTTTTGACGGATGGGTGGTAAAGCGTTGCAAATATCCACCGCTCCGGCCGACACCGCGAAGAAATCGTCCTTGCGGTTGGCGCGGGCCTTTACCCAGGCGGCAAAGGTCGGGCTTTGCGTATCGAGATACTGAAAAGACGGACGCTCCGTGGACGGAATATCGGCGGCGATGCGCACGGACATGATCTTTGTGCGTTCTGCCTCGGTCTTGTAAAAGCCCAGAGCCTCCGTGCCGCGTGGACGGGCACTCAGGGCGTCCATACCCGACACGACGCGCCCCGCCATGGCCAGATTGCGGTCGAGGTGGCGCGGCGCGTGGCCGATAATGGCGTAAAGCTGCGACGACGAGCCCGTATCCGGATTGAGGCCACGCGCCACGCCGACCATGCCATAGCAATGCGGCAACCATTGCGCCTGACCGTCCGTCGCCACGGGCCAGCCGTCCACATGTCCGACCTGAGCCGCATAGGCGTCACGATAGGGCAGCGGGCGGAAGCCCTTTGACAGGGGCTGTTGGTACTCGGCGGGGGGCTCAGCCTTTACGGCCTCCGGGTATTTGGGTTCCGGTTCATTGGGCCAACCCCATTGGCTGACATAATTGTCTTGAGAGCGGATAATGGCCGCGCCATCCCACCATTTGGCGCGGGCAAAGGCCCGGACATTGGCCACGTGCTGCGGCGAAAAAGCGGGAGCCAGTTGCACCACCACCTTCGATCCGTCAGCCAGAGTCATGACCATCAGGTCTTCGGCCGCAATATCCTTCCACGCGGTCGCCGGCGCGGCCTCCAGCACCGAGGTGGGCGTGACGGGCTTATCCTGCGCCGGAGCCTGCGTGGCGACGACGGCCAGAAAAACGGCCAGGCTCAGTGTACGGATGGTCATGCCAGTGTCCCCTTTAATAACAGGAGAAACCTTAGCCCGCCTCCGGCTGGCCGCAAGTGGAAAATCGCGGAATTTGCTGTTGCATTTTGCGACGACTAAAGTCGAATAGCCGCCGGGGCGGGGGTGTTTTACCCTCCCCCTCTGATCTTCCGTGCCATAAGGAAGACGAACAAGCGGCTGAAGGCCAAAAACAGGAAGGACAACCCGAAATGAGTTCCGACGAGGTCTATCGTCGTATCTACGACAACCCCAAATTTCAGACGCTGGTCAAAAAGCGCGGACGCTTCGCCTGGACACTGTCGGCCCTCATGCTGCTGGCCTATTATGGCTTTGTCTGCCTGATCGCCTTTGACCCGAAGCTTTTGGGCACGCGCATACAGCCGGACGCGGTCCTCACCTGGGGCATTCCGGGCGGCATCGGCCTGATCCTCCTGTGCTTCATCCTCACCGGCATCTATGTGCAGCGTGCCAATGGCGAGTTTGACCGCGAAGTGCGTCAGATCCTTGAGGAGGCCGGGCAATGAAGGGCTTCTCATTCAGCTGGCGCGCCCTGTTCGGGGCCGCCCTGATCAGCGCGGTCCCGGCCATGGTGCTGGCCGACTCCGTGAATGGCGAGGTGCATAAGCAGGCCACCAACTACATCGCCATCGGTATGTTCCTCGCCTTCATCGTCCTGACGCTGGGCATCACCAAATGGGCTTCGGCGCGCTCGGCTTCGACCAAGGACTATTACACCGCCGGCGGCAAGATTACCGGCTTTCAGAACGGGCTGGCCATTGCCGGTGACTATATGTCCGCCGCCTCGTTTCTGGGGATTTCGGCGCAGGTCTTCACCTCCGGCTTTGACGGCCTGATCTACTCGATCGGCTTCCTTGTCGGCTGGCCCATCATCCTGTTCCTGATGGCCGAGCGACTGCGCAATCTGGGCAAGTTTACCTTCTCGGACGTCGCTTCCTATCGTCTGGGGCAAAAGCCGATCCGCTTCCTGTCGGCCCTGTCCTCGCTGACGGTTGTGGCCTTCTACCTGATCGCGCAGATGGTCGGGGCGGGCAAGCTGATCCAGCTTCTGTTCGGGCTCGACTACCTGATCGCCGTGGTGCTGGTCGGCGTGCTGATGGTGCTCTATGTGCTGTTTGGCGGGATGCTGGCCACCACCTGGGTGCAGATCATCAAGGCCGTCCTGCTTTTGTCGGGCGCGACCTTCATGGCCGTCATGGTGCTGAAATCGGTCAATTTCGACTTCTCCGCCCTGTTTGAAAAGGCCGTCGAAGTGCATCCAAAGGGCGACGCCATCATGGGCCCCGGTGTGCTGATCAGCGACCCGATTTCGGCCATTTCGCTGGGTCTGGCCCTGATGTTTGGCACCGCCGGTCTGCCGCACATCCTGATGCGTTTCTTCACCGTCAGCGACGCCAAGGAAGCGCGCAAGTCGGTCTTCTACGCCACGGGCTTTATCGGCTATTTCTATATCCTGACCTTTGTCATCGGCTTTGGGGCCATCCTGCTGGTGGGCACCAACCCGGCCTTCAAGGACGCGGCGGGTGAGCTTCTGGGCGGGTCGAACATGGCGGCGGTGCACCTGGCCAAGGCTGTGGGTGGCGACTTCTTCCTCGGCTTCATCTCAGCCGTCGCCTTTGCCACCATTCTGGCTGTCGTGGCCGGTCTGGCTCTGGCCGGGGCCTCCGCCGTGGCGCTCGACCTCTATACCCACGTCCTGCGCGGCGGTAACGTCAATGAAAAGGCGCAGATGGCGGTTTCTAAGGGCGCAGTCATTGTGCTCGGTATCGTAGCCATCGTGCTCGGCATCGTGTTTGAGAAGCAGAACATCGCCTTCATGGTGGGACTGGCCTTCTCGGTGGCGGCGGCGACCAACTTCCCCATCCTGTTCCTCAGCATGTACTGGTCGAAGCTGACGACGCGCGGCGCGGTCATCGGCGGGGCCATGGGCCTGATCACGGCCCTGACGCTCACCGTCCTGAGCCCGACCGTGTGGGTCGATGTGCTGCACCATCAAGCCGCCATCTTCCCGTACAAATATCCGGCCCTGTTCGCCATGATCGCCGCCTTTGTGGGTATCTGGCTGTTCTCGGTGACGGACACCTCCGCCAAGGCCAAGGCCGAGCGCGAGAAGTTCTTCGCCCAGTTCGTCCGCTCACAGACGGGGCTTGGGGCTTCGGAGGCCGTGGATCATTAAATCACTTGTTCGAGTAAGCGTTTGCGCACAGACTGGCCGCTCCCACCCCGGAGCGGCCTTTTCTTTATACCGCGTTCGGTTTTTGCCGGGCGCGGGCTTCGGCCACCGCCTGAACCATATCTTCGCGGCTCTGGAACGCCCCCGGATAGACGGCATTACCCACGACAAAGGACGGCGTGCCCCGGAAACCAAAGCCCATGGCCTGCGCGTCGTTGCGCAGCAAAAGCGCCTCATAGGCCTCGGCCTTTTCACGATAGGCGGCCAGCGCCGCCGCCGGCGTCAGACCGGTCGCAGACAGGGCGGCAAACACATCGCCCTTGCTCAACTGACTGCCTGTCGCCATCAGCGCCAGATGCACGTCGAGATACCGCCCCAGCGCCTGCGCCCCCAGGGCCACCTGCGCCGCATAGTGTGAGCCTTCGCCAAAGATGATCCAGTCGCGCATGACCAGACGGATCTGACCGTCCTTTGCCACCACATCGAGCAGCAGCGGGTGCATCCGCTTACAGACGCCGCACTGATAATCGAAGTATTCGACGATGGTCACATCGCCCTGCGGATTGCCCAGCACCGGGACCAGCGGATCATAATGCACATCGGGCAGCTTCGGCACAGGTGCCGACTCTTGTGCCAGAGTCGGCGCGGCCAGAAGCGCCGGGGCGGCGGCCAGCAGATGACGACGGGAGATCATGGACGCGGACGCTCCTGCACAGCGGGAATAACAACGGAAATGGGGATATAGCACAGGCCATCTTCCTGACAGCCGCGATAGGTCAGCCGAACCTGACCGGCATGGTTCAGCGAAGCCCGCGCCGTGCCGTAATAGACCTCGGTCGGCCCAAACGTCGGGTCGGGTTTAATCCGCCCGGCAGGCGTTTTGACGGGCAACGAACGCCCACTGGCGTCTTTGGCTTCGATATGGGCGCGGTAGAGATAATAGCCCTTCGGCATCCGCCAGTTCAGCCGCACCTGATCGCCGCGCCGTTCCCAACTGAGCGCAAAAGCCTTGTCCGGCGGCAAGGGGGCTTCCCGCGCCGACGCGGAGGCCAGCACCAGCGGCAGGCACAGAAAAAGGGACATGACGCGCATGTCCCTGTCTCTATCAGCCGCCGACGGTAAAAACTAGCTCTTGGGCGCAAACAGCTTTGCCACCTCGGCCTTCTCGGCATCGGTCAACTGAGACTGGATCGACTTGAGCGCGGCTGTGGCGTTTTCATGCCCATGCACGCGCGCGGCCATGAACCACACATAGGCCTTGACCAGATCCTTCGGACCGCCCTCACCCTTGGTGTACATGACGGCCAGGTTAAAGGCCGCGTCCGCCTGCCCATTGCGGGCGGCCACCTCAAACCACTGACGCGCCGCCACATCGTCCTTAGGCAAAAGGCCGCCCTGATAGAAGTAGGTGCCGATGGCGTTCTGAGCGTCCGGATTGCCGCCGACCGCCGCCTCTTTATAGAAAACCAGCGCCTTTTGCGGGTCGGCCGCGACGCCTTCGCCGCTGTCGTAGGCGACGGCGATCTTGTACATGGCGCCCGGATGCTTGGCCTTGGCCGCTTCGCGGAACCAGCCCAGCGCCGTATTGGGATCGGCCTTGATCGCGCCTTCGCCGTATTCGAGAATCTGCCCCACGGCGTACTGCGCGGGCGCATAGCCGTACTTTGCCGCTTCGCTATAGTTTTTATAGGCCTTGTTCAGGTCCTTCGGCACGCCATTGCCGTAATAGTAGATGTCGCCAACGATCTTTGACGCCGGGATGAAGCCGATGGAGGCGGCCTTTTCGAACCATTTCAGCGCCTCTTTCGGATCGCGCGGCACGCCGAAGCCGGTCAGATAAATCTTGGCCAGCGTCATGGTCGCTTCGGCCCGCGTCTCCATATAGTCCGGATTTTTGGGATCAAACGGATGCGGTCGGCGCATGTTTATCGGCTGTTCGGCCACCTTGCGGAACCAGAAAATGGCGTCCTTGGGGCTTTTGGGCGTGCCGAGCCCTTCGAGGTACATGCGGGCGATATAGAAGGCCGCGTCCTCATAACCGATCTTATTATAGGCGGTTTTAAACATGGCCAGCGCCTCCGGGTACTTCTTCTGATCGAAGAAGTCGAAGGCCTGATAGATGGTCTTGTCTTTACGCAGAATGTAGGCGCGCCCGGCGGCAAAGCGGCGATCGGTATCGGTACAGCCATCCCTTTCACTGTCGGCATTCGCGCTATCCTCGGAACCGCCAGGGGAGGCCGCAATATTGGTGCTCTCACGTGAGGCATCGCCAAGGGGGCTGGTTTCACTGAAACTGTTAGGATCATTCAGATCGTAACTGCCGGTCATGTCGCGGATGTAATCTGCGACATATTCAGACGTTCCGTCACTGCCTATGAAACCGCACGACGAGGCCTTGCGCGTGTCGATGCGCATATTCTGCTCAGGGATACTGCTTTTCTTTTTCAGAAAAACCGTGACGTCGGTGACATTGTCAGCCGCATTCGTGCTTGCGGGTGCCGGGGTTTGCGCCGGCTTCGCTGTCGTCTGCGCCCATGTGCTTAACGGTGCGGCCACCAAAACCAGTGCACACATACCGGCGTGAAGTTTCGCAATGCCCTGACGCATCGTCTCCCCCCTCTTTCCCTGTTATCGGCCTTTGCGGCCTTGATCGTGTCTGAATTGATACGGTTGAAGGCCGCAAATCCTGCGCGCAATTATGAACTCCGCGCAATTTGCGTCAAGTTCAATCGTCAATTGTACGATCTTATTTGCGCGAACGCGGCTATCCGAACACAGCTTTCAGAATGGCGCTGGTGCGCTTGGCCGGATCGGTGCGGATGGCCGTCTCTTCGGTCCCGACATAGTGGAACAGGCCGCCCAGCGCCTTGCCCACAGCGAATTCGCTAAGGTAAACCTTCGGCTCTTTCCTGATATAGCCATTCAGCCCATTGCGCTTGATGGCGCGGTCCAGCGCCTGCACCGCTCCCGTATCCTGCAAGGCGGTTTCAATCGGCGGCGTGAACAGGGTGGTCAGGCGTGGCGTTGTCGCCTTTTGCAGATACTGCGTACCGGAAGTCGGCCCGCCCTTCACAATACCGATGGCGTCCTGAATGGTCAGGGCCCTGATGGCGTCGATAAACAGGCCTTTCGCCACCGGCGCGGCGGCTTCGGCGGCCCGGTTCATCTTCAGGTGTACGTCATCAAGCGCCCCGGACAGGCCCAACGGCTTCAGCGTTCTTTGCACCTTCGACAGGGTGTCGGGCAGCGGAATACGGATCAGGCTGTCGCCCCAGTACCCATCGGTCTTAGCGACCCGCGTCACCGCGGCAGCGGCCCCCAGCGACAGGGCTTCGCGCAGGCCACTGTCGGCCTGCGATGCGGTGAGCCCGCCTTTGGAGGCCGTTACGGCCTTGATCACCTTCGACAGATCGCTTTCGGCGGCCGCCTGCGTGGTCCACCCTGCCGAAATCAGTGCCGCTATCACAAAACGCCGGTCCATCCTCGTGCTCCCCATGGCTTTGGTTAACGATACGATGGCGCAGATGAATTGGGAATGAAAAACAATATCCTCTCTCTCAATAGAAAGAGACTAAAATTCAGGCCATCTTTGGAGAGGTGAAAAATCGACCTTCCACATATCCAATTCAAACAGTTCGCCAAACTGATCGACGTTCAAAACAGCCGAAACAGCCGTACCGTCAGCATCAGAGAAAGATAATGCGCTGATCTGGTTTGCGAATTTTCTGTCCGGCACTTGCGGAAGTCTTAAAGACAAACGGACGCCACCCATTCGGCCATCGGACATAGGCTCTACCCATATATCGTCCAGAGCATCAGAGTTTGGACAACCAGCCAGCTTACATAGCTCAGCCAGCATAGACTTTTCTTCCGCAGTTGGGCGGCGAAAGCTCATCGCTTACTTCCTCAGCAAACTCACATCGCGCACCGCGCCGGTGTCAGCGCTGGTGACCATGGCCGCATAGGCCTGAAGCGCCGCCGAAACGTAACGCTCGCGGTTTTTCGGCGTATAGGCGTCGGCGCCGCGCGCCTCTTCCTTCGCACGGCGCTCAGCGATCACGGTATCGGAAACCGCCAGCTTAATCGTGCGTTCCGGGATGTTGATTTCGATCGTGTCGCCGTCTTCGACCAGCGCGATCAGACCGCCCTGCGCCGCTTCGGGTGAGGCGTGACCGATCGACAGGCCCGAGGTGCCGCCGGAGAAACGCCCGTCGGTCAGGAGCGCGCATTTCTTGCCCAGCCCCTTCGATTTCAGATAGGAGGTGGGGTAGAGCATTTCCTGCATCCCCGGCCCGCCGCGCGGCCCTTCGTAGCGGATGATGACCACTTCGCCCGGCTGCACCTGATTGTTGAGAATGCCGTGCGTGGCGTCTTCCTGCGACTCGAACACGCGCGCCTTGCCCGTGAAGCGCCAGATTTCCTCATCAACGCCGGCCGTCTTCACGATGCAGCCGTTTTCGGCGATATTGCCGTACAGCACGGCCAGACCGCCATCCTTGGTAAAGGCGTGCTCGACCGAGCGGATGACGCCCGTCTGACGGTTTGAGTCCAGCTCGTCCCAGCGGCGCTCCTGAGAGAAGGCGACCGTCGTGCGCACCCCACCCGGTGCCGCTTTGAAGAAGGTGGCCACGCGCGCATCGTTCGACTGCTTAATGTCCCAGTGGGCGATGGCCGAAGCGAGGGTCGGGGCATGCACGGTCGGCACTTCGCCGTGCAACATGCCGCCGCGATGCAGTTCGCCCAGAATGCCGACAATGCCCCCGGCGCGGTGCACGTCTTCGATGTGCACGCTCGACGTGGCCGGGGCCACCTTGCACAGGCACGGCGTGGTGCGCGACAGGCGGTCGATATCCTGCATAGTGAAGTTGACCCCCGCCTCCTGCGCCGCCGCCAGCAGGTGCAGCACGGTGTTGGTCGAACCGCCCATGGCGATATCGAGGCGAATGGCGTTTTCAAAGGCCTCAAACGTGGCGATCGAGCGCGGCAGGACCGAGGCGTCGTCCGTCTCATAATAACGGCGCGTATTTTCGACGATCAGACGTCCCGCTTCGCAGAACAACGCCTTGCGGTCGGCATGGGTGGCCAGAGTCGTGCCATTGCCCGGCAAAGACAGCCCCAAAGCCTCGGTCAGGCAGTTCATCGAATTGGCGGTGAACATGCCGGAGCAGGAACCGCAGGTCGGACAGGCGGCCTCTTCGACGGCCTTGACCTGCTCATCCGAGATCGAATCGTCGGCGGCCTGCACCATGGCATCGACCAGATCGAGCGCGTGGGTGCGCTGCACGCCGTCCTTGTCCGGCCACACCACCTTGCCGGCCTCCATCGGTCCGCCAGACACGAAGATGCAGGGGATGTTGAGGCGCATGGCGGCCATCAGCATCCCCGGCGTGATCTTGTCGCAGTTGGAAATGCAGACCATGGCGTCGGCACAATGGGCATTGACCATATATTCCACGCTGTCGGCGATCAGGTCGCGCGACGGCAGCGAATAGAGCATACCGCCGTGGCCCATGGCGATCCCGTCATCGACGGCGATGGTGTTGAACTCCTTGGCGACACCGCCGGCCTTTTCGATTTCGCGCGCCACCATCTGGCCCAGGTCCTTCAGGTGGACGTGGCCGGGCACGAACTGCGTGAAGGAATTGACCACGGCAATGATCGGCTTGGAGAAGTCGGCATCGGTCATGCCGGTCGCCCGCCAAAGCGCCCGTGCGCCCGCCATATTGCGGCCGAAAGTCGTGGTGCGTGAGCGATAGGCGGGCATGGGAACCTCAGAGGCAGTGCGGGGGGAAACAGGCACGGATGGTCGTGTGACGTGCGGCCATATAAAACGAACAAGGCGAATTGCAACAGCACCTCAGACGCCCGCAAACCTTCGCAGGCGCATCCGGCATTTTTTTGCTCCTGCGAAACTGTTGCGCAAAGCCCGGTGGTTGTGGGGTAATTTTTTCACAGAAACCGTATACTAAAAAAATATTTTCAAAATATGGCATTTTTTCATCAAGTTTCACCTGATAAATTCCGTCATTCGCCCCCTAAAGAAATTTTTTTTCAATTTTGCCTTTGCAATCGGTAAAGGTTTCAGTCTATATGATCTCACGACGCGGCCATGGTGGCCCGACGAATGGAGACGCTTAAGGTGCGCAAGGCTGTTGCCATCGCTGCCCGCATGGACGTTCAAGGCGCTGCCCTGAACCTGTCTGCTGCTGCGTCTGCCATTATTGTAGCCCTGATTAACCTACTCATCGTAGGCGTACTTGTACGCCCTATGATCACGGAGTGGTAGCGCAGGTCTGAAACCCGCTAATGAGGAATAACCATCCTCCCGCTCCCTGACCAGAGCGGGCTTTTTTGTACATGCCTGCTGCCTGACCAACCTCAGTATCCCGCGTAAACCCCTGAAAACCGAGATTTCGCCATGAACGCTCACGCTCGCATCATTGACCCGGCCGCTCTCCCCGCTTCGAACTTCGTGATTCTGCACGGTTCGCTGTCGCCGGAAGGCTGCGTGATGACCGGCGGCGGTTTCGAGCGCGACCCGCACGAAGCCCGCGCCCGCGTCTTCGCCATGGAATCCGACGCCATCGCCGCCATTCAGCAAGGCCGCGTCGCCCACGGTGAAGCCGTCGTCATCGCGGCGGCGGACGATGCGGAAATGACGGCCATCTTCGGGGCCATCGCCGAGGCCGGTCTGCGCGATATCAGCCTGATCTCCAACGGGCGCTTTGCCGCCGCATCGGAAGGCCCAAGAGAGGGAATCGTCATCGGCCACGTCGGCAAGGCGATCCGCTACGTCCAGAATTTCGACACCATCACCATCGACATCAAAAACCGCCGCCTCGACATCGACGCCGACATGGTGGCGCGCCGGGCGGACGGGCCGCGCGGTGCGAAGGTGAAGAACGGCTTTGCCCCGATGGGCAAGTACGCGGCCCTCATGGCCGAGGCCGACGCCGCTCAGGCCTGAACCCCTTTTCCTTTTTCCTTTCAAAGCGACCGGCAAAGCCGGCACTCAATGGAGCCTCCCAAGTGAAAATCTATACCAATGACGACGTTTCGCCGGACAGCCTGAAGGGCGAACGCATCGCCATTATCGGCTACGGCTCGCAAGGCCGCGCCCACGCTCAGAACCTGAAAGAGTCGGGCGCTGACGTGATCGTCGGCGTGCGCGCGGGCGGTGCGGGTCACACCAAGGCGACCGCCGATGGCCTCGCCACGGCGGAAATCAAGGACGCCGTGAAGGACGCCACCATCATCGCGCTTCTGACGCCCGACATGTCGCACGCCGACATCTACAAGAACGACATCGAGCCCTACGCCCCGAAGGGTGCGGCGCTCCTGTTCGCGCACGGCTTCTCGGTCCTCTATGGCCGCGTCACCGCCCGTGAAGACCTCGACGTCATCCTCGTCGCGCCGAAGGGTCCGGGCGACCTGGTGCGTCGTGAATATCAGCGTGGCCGCGGCGTGCCGTCGCTGTTCGCCGTGGATCGTGACGTCACCGGTCAGGCGGCGCGCAAGGCGCTGGGCTATGCCCGCGGCATCGGCGGCACCGTCGGCGGCGTGATCGAAACCTCGTTCCGCGAAGAAACCGAAACCGACCTGTTCGGTGAACAGGCCGTTCTGTGCGGCGGTACGTCGGAACTGATCCTGATGGGCTTTGAGACGCTGACCAATGCCGGTTACCGTCCGGAAATCGCCTATTTCGAAGTGCTGCACGAACTGAAGCTGATCGTCGATCTGCTGTATGAAGGCGGCCTCGAAAAGATGCACTCCTTCGTGTCGGAAACCTGCAAGTACGGCGACCTCGTGTCGGGTCCGCGCATCATCAACGAAGAAACCCGCGAGCGCATGGAAGAAGTGCTCAACGACATTCAGTCGGGTGACTTCGCGCGCGACTGGATCCTCGAAAACATGGCCGGTCGTCCGCGCTACAACGCCCTGATGCGTCAGGACCTTGAGCATCCGATCGAAACCGTCGGTCGTGACCTGCGTTCGCGCATGTCGTGGCTGAACCAAAAGGGTAACGGCTAAAAGCAGGACACCCCACCCCCGCATCTCGCTTGCTCCGCAAGCGTCGTGCGGTCCCCCTCCCCGCTGGCGGGGAGGGGGACCGTGAGCGTAGCGAGCGGTGGTGGGGTGGCTTTCAGCCCAGAACCACAAGACCAGGCGGTCAATCCGCACCCCAACACCGAGTAATTTACAATGCCCACCAATAAACCGACCGGCGCGCAACTCGTCATCTCAACGCTGAAGGCGCTGGGCGTAGACGTGCTGTTCGGTTATCCGGGCGGCGCCATCATGCCGATCTATGACGCGCTGGCTGGATCAGGCCTGCGTCACATTCTGGTGCGCCACGAACAGGGGGCGTCGTTCGCCGCTGATTCCTATGCGCGCGCCACAGGCCGCGTCGGCGTGTGCATGGCCACCTCCGGCCCCGGTGCGACCAATCTGATCACCGGCATCGCCAATGCCTATATGGACTCGGTCCCCGTCGTCTTTATCACCGGTCAGGTCGCCACGCACCTGATGGGCACCGATGGCTTTCAGGAAGTGGACTTTCTGGGCCTGACCCTGCCGGTCGTCAAACACTCGTGGCTGGTGCGCGACGCCGCACAAATCCCGGCCATCCTCGCCCGCGCCTTTGCCATCGCCAAGGAAGGCCGCCCCGGCCCGGTGCTGGTCGATATCCCGAAGGACGTCGCCGCCAGCTTCGTCGAAGCCTCCGAAATGGGTGAACTGCCCGCCTGGACGCCGGCTGCGCCGAAGGCCGACGTCATTGAGGCCGCGAAAGCCCTGATCGAACAGGCCAAAAAGCCGCTGCTGTACATCGGCGGTGGCGTACACATGGCCGATGCCGATGCCGAGATGCGCGACTTTGTCGAGCGCACCGGCATCCCCTTTGTTTCGACCCTGAAAGGGCTGGGGACGGTTTCGACCTATCACGACCTGCACCTGGGGATGCTGGGGATGCACGGCACCCGCGCCGGGAACATGGCCGTGCAGGAAACCGACCTGCTGATCGCCGTCGGCGCGCGTTTCGATGACCGCGCTACGGGCAAGCTGTCGGCCTTTGCCCCGCACGCCAAGGTCATCCATTTCGACATCGACCCGGCCGAGTTCCACAAGAACCGCCGCGCCGATGTCGCCATTCTGGGTGACCTGAAACTGGCCTTACCGGCCCTGCGCCCAACCATGCCCGACATTTCGGACTGGGTGAAGCTCAACAGGGCCAATAAGTGGCAGCACCGCTTTAAGTACGATGCGCCGGGCAAGGGCGTCTATGCCCCGGCCCTGCTCAAGTCGCTGTCGGAAAAGGCGGGCAAGAAGTTCATTGTCGCCTGCGATGTGGGCCAGCATCAGATGTGGGTGGCGCAGCATTGCGAGTTTGAGCAGAACCGCGCCCACCTGACCTCCGGCGGTTCCGGCGCGATGGGCTATGGCCTGCCCGCCGGCATGGGGGCCAAGCTGGGCCTGCCCGACCACCACGTCGTCACCGTCTCCGGCGACGGCAGTTTCATGATGAATATTCAGGAGATGGCGACGCTGCGGCGCTACGGCATCAATCTGAAGATCGTCCTGCTCGACAATTCGTCGCTGGGGCTGGTGCGTCAGTGGCAGGAACTGTTCTACGAAGAAAATTACAGCGAAATCGACCTGTCCGATAATCCGGACTTTGTCGAGGTCGCCAAGGCGTTTGGCCTGAGTGCGTTCCGCATCACCCAGCGCCATGAGGTCGAAGGTGCCATCGACCGGCTTCTGGCCGCCGATGCCCCGACCCTGCTGCATGTGTTGATCGACCCGCGCGAAAACGTCTGGCCGCTGGTGCCGCCGGGCGCGTCGAACGCGGAAATGATGGAGGAGCGCTGGGATGAGCCAATCGATTCATATTGAGATCGACCGTCTGGAAGGCACGCTCCTGCGGGTGCTGGGCCTGATCGAGCGTCGCGGCTTCCACATTGATGAGATCGACCTGTACGATCTGGGCCCCGATACGCGCGGCCTCAGCGTCAGCGTGCGTCCGCGTGATGCGGGCCGCAATATCGACATTCTGGGGCTGCAAATCGACCGCCTCTATGGCATCAAGCGGCTTGAGCAGGCGCCGGAACGGGCGCAAACTGTCAGCCCTAACGCCGAAAAACTGAGCGCCTGAGTTCCATCATGAATGCCATTGTCCCCAACGACCCCAACCGCGTCATCGTCTTTGACACCACCCTGCGTGACGGCGAACAGGCCCCCGGCTTTTCGTTAGGCGTCAAGGATAAGCTGATGCTGGCCCACACGCTCAAGGATCTGGGCGTGGACGTCATCGAAGCCGGTTTCGCCGCCTCGTCGCCCGGCGATGAAGAGGCCATCCGCACCATTGCCCGCGAAGTGGTTGGCCCCACCTTCTGCTCACTGTCGCGCGCGCTGGAATCCGACATCGACGCCGCCGCCCGCGCGCTGTTGCCGGCCAAGCGCAAGCGCTGCCACATCTTCCTGGCCACCTCGCCCATCCACCGCGCAGCCAAGCTGAAGAAGACGCGCGAGCAGGTGGTCGAAATCGCGCACAAGGCCGTCAGCTACGCCTCGACGATTTTCGATGAGGTCGAGTTCTCGCCCGAAGACGCCATCCGTACCGAACAGGACTTCCTGCACGAGGTGTGTATCGCCGCGGCCGAGGCCGGGGCGCGCACGCTGAATATTCCGGACACGGTCGGCTACACCACGCCGAAGGAAATCTATCAGATTTTCAGCGACCTGAAGGCCGCCCTGAAAGACCATCCGCAGGTCATCCTGTCGGCGCACAATCACGACGATCTGGGGCTGGGCGTCGCCAATACGCTGGCCGCCCTCGAAGCCGGGGCACGTCAGATCGAAGTCACCATCAACGGCATCGGTGAGCGCGCGGGCAATGCGGCGCTGGAAGAAGTCGTCATGGCCCTGCGCACGCGGCCTGAGCTGTTCAAGCTGCACACCGGCATCAACACGCCGCTGCTCAGCAAGGCCAGCCACCTTTTGTCGCGCGCCACGGGCACCATCGTCATGCGCAACAAGGCGGTCGTCGGCCGCAACGCCTTTGCCCACGAATCGGGCATCCATCAGCACGGCATGCTGACCGATGCGCGCACCTATGAGATCATGCGCCCGGAAGACGTCGGCGCGGAAAAGTCCAATCTGGTGCTGGGCAAACATTCGGGCCGCCACGCCATCGCCAAGCAGGCGGCGGCGCTGGGCTTCGACCTTGATGAGCTGTCGCTGGGTGACCTGTTCGCCGCCTTCAAGCGCCGGGCCGATGAGATCGGCGAAATCGACGAGTTCGAGCTGATGTCGCTGCTCACGCGCGACAATGCCGACAAGGACGATGCGCGCCTGTTCAAGGTGTCGAGCGAAGTCACCAAGGACTTTGTGACGATCACGCTCGACCTGTTCCGCGACAACGGCGAACCGTTGAAGGTGACGGCCACGGGGCTCAATGCCTTTGAGGCCGGGTTCCGCGCTCTGGTGGACGCCTATCAGATCGAGGCGCGCGTCAATGACTGCGAAATCATCCAGTCGGGGTTCACCTTCGACGGCGGGGCCTTTGCAGAAATCAGTTTACAGATTAAGGGTGAGGCATACCGGGGCCGTGGTCGCGGCCCCGACCCTGTATGGGCCGGGCTTCGCGCCATGTGCGACGCTTTTGAAAAATACGTCTTCCTGCACGACCGGAAGACTCATGCCTCAAACCTGAATTCTGAGAAACAACATGAAACCGCTCGCTGAAAAAATCTGGTTCAACGGTGAACTCAAGGCGTGGGAGGACACTAAGGTCCACGTCATGACCCACGCCCTGCACTATGGCACCTCGGTGTTTGAGGGTGTGCGCGCCTACGACACGCCGAAGGGGCCGGCGGTATTCCGCCTCACTGAACACACCCAGCGCCTGCTCGATTCGGCCCGCATCTATCACATGCCGGTCCCCTACACGCTGCAACAGATCAACGAAGCCTGTAAGGAAACCCTGCGCGTCAACGGCCTGAAGTCGGCCTATCTGCGCCCCATCGCCTTCCTAGGCGAATGCGGCATGGGCGTGACGCCGAAGCCGGAAAACGTCCGCGTCGATGTCGCTATCGCCGCCTTCCCGTGGGGCGCTTACCTCGGTGACGAAGGCCTGACCAAGGGCGTCGATGTCATCGTCTCCTCGTGGAACCGCGCCGCGCCGAACACCATCCCCGTCATGGCCAAGGCCGGCGGCAACTACCTGTCGTCCTACCTGATCGGCCGCGAGGCGCGCTCGAAGGGCTATGTCGAAGGTCTGGGCCTCGGCGTCGATGGTCGTCTGTCGGAAGGGGCCGGTGAGAACCTGTTCCTGATGATGGGTGGCAAGATCTACACCCCGCCGGTCTCGGCCTCGATTCTGGGCGGTATCACGCGCAACACCGTGCTGACGCTCGCCCGCGAAGAGGGCATCGAGATCATCGAGCAGGACCTGCCGCGCGAAATGCTCTACCTCGCCGACGAAGTGTTTATGACCGGCACGGCGGCGGAAATCACGCCGATCCGCACGATCGACGACATTCCGACGCGTGAAAACGGCCCCGGCCCGATCACCAAGCTGCTTCAGACCCGTTTCCACGGCCTGTTCAATGGCCAGACCGAAGACAAGTGGGGCTGGCTCGACTACGTGAATTAAACCGCCGCGGGGTTAACCCCGTCGGTATTAACCCCAACGCCGCGCGGTTTTTTAGCCGCGCGGTCCCCCTCCCCTGAGTTCAGGGGAGGCTCTTTTATGAAGTGCACGGACGACCATCATGTCAAAACCCAAATCATTGTTCGAGAAGGTGTGGGAACGCCACATCGTTGAGGAAGAAGGCGCGGACAAGCCCGCCGTCCTCTACATCGACCTGCATCTGGTTCATGAGGTGACCAGCCCTCAGGCCTTTTCCGAGCTGGATGCGCGCGGCCTGAAGGTACGTCGTCCCGATCGCACCTTTGCAACGCTCGATCACTCGATCCCGACTCTGGCCCCCGACGCCGACGGCAACCGCCCCTATGTGACGGCGCAGGCCAAAAAGCAGGTCGAAACGCTTGAGGCCAATGCCGCCAAAAATGGTCTGCGCCTGTTCGGCTATGACGCCGAAAACCGCGGCGTCGTCCACGTCATCGGGCCGGAAATGGGCCTGACCCAGCCGGGTTTCACGGTCGTTTGCGGCGACTCGCACACCTCGACCCACGGGGCCTTCGGCTGCATCGCCTTCGGGATCGGCACGTCGGAAGTCGGCCACGTTCTGGCCACCCAGTGCCTCGCTCAGCGTAAGCCGAAGACCATGCGCATCAACATCACCGGCGCGCTGCAACCGGGCGTGACGGGCAAGGACGTGGCGCTGACCGTCATCAACACGCTGGGCTTCTCCGGTGGCACGGGCTACGCGCTCGAATATGCCGGGCCGGTCATCGAAGCGCTCGACATGGAAGGCCGTATGACGGTCTGCAACCTGTCGATCGAAGCGGGCGCGCGCTGCGGCATGATCGCCCCTGACCAGAAGACGGTCGAATGGCTGCGCGGCCGCGAATACGTGCCGCAAGGCGCGGCCTTCGACGAAGCCGCCGCCCAGTGGCTGACGCTGAAGTCCGACGACGGCGCGGTCTTCGACAAGGAAATCACCATCGACGGTTCGGCCATCGAGCCGATGGCCACCTGGGGCACCTCGCCCGATCAGGGTGCGCCCATCGTCAGGGGCGTGCCGGTGGCCGCCAACGAAGACGAAGAACGCGCGCTGAAATATATGGGCTTCACCGGCGGCGAGGCCCGCGAGGTGGAGAAGGTCGATGTGGTCTTCATCGGTTCGTGCACCAATGGCCGCATGGCCGACCTGCGCGCCGCTGCCGCTATCATGAAGGGCCGCAAGGTCGCGCCGGGCGTGCGCGCCCTGATCGTGCCGGGTTCGGAATGGGTGCGCGTCGAAGCCGAAAAGGAAGGCCTGCATAATATCTTCCTCGAAGCCGGTGCCGAATGGCGTCTGCCGGGCTGCTCCATGTGCATTGCCATGAACGGCGACTTCGTGCTGCCGGGGCAACTGGCCGTTTCGACCTCCAACCGCAATTTCGAAGGCCGTCAGGGCCCCGGCTCGCGCACGGTTCTGGCCTCACCGGCCACCGCCGCGGCCTCAGCCATTGCCGGTCATGTGGCCGATCCCCGTCAATTCATGCAGCTTGAAAGCGCCTAACCCCTTCTCCTCCCCTGCAACGCGGGGGAGGGGGACCACGAAGTGGTGGAGGGGGCCTTCCACCGATGGCCTTGCCCCCTCCGCCTCGACACGCTCGGCACCTCCCCCGCTTCGCCCAAGGGCTTGCAGGGGAGGAGGGAAAAAAGAGAACCCAATGTCCAACCAAGAACCCGTCAACAGCTTCTCCTCACGCATCGTCGTCCTGCCGGAAGCCAATATCGACACCGACCAGATCATCCCCGCGCGCTTCCTGACCACCACCACCAAGGCCGGTCTGGGTAAGGTCGCGTTCAACGACTGGCGCTACACTGCCGACGGCTCGAACAAGCCGCACATCCTGAACGAGATCGACCCGACCGAGCACCGCGTGCTGGTCGCCGGCAATAATCTCGGCTGCGGTTCGTCGCGCGAACACGCCCCGTGGGCGCTGATGGATTATGGCTTCAAGGCCGTCATCTCGACCGAGATCGCCGACATCTTCAAGTCGAACAGCCTGAAAAACGGCCTGTTGCCGGTCGTGGTATCGCCGGACATCCACGACAAGCTGACGCAAAACCCGCAGCAGCGCGTCACCATCGACCTCGAATCCTGCACCCTGACGCTGGAAGACGGCACGACCGTCACCTTCCAGGTCGAAGCCTTTGCGCGCCAGTGCCTGCTGGAAGGCGTCGATGCGATGGGCTGGCTGTTGAAGCGCCTGCCGGAAATCGAAGCCTATGAAAAAACCAACGGAAAGGCTGCCTGATAATGCCAAGTTTCAACATCGTCGTGCTGCCGGGTGACGGCATCGGTCCCGAAGTCGCCGCCGCGGGCGTGTCCGCGCTGAAGGCCATCGGTGAGGTCTATGGCCACACCTTCAACTTCGAAGAAAAGCTGATCGGCGGTATCGCCATTGATGAGCGCAACGACCCCTACCCTGCCGATACGGACGCCGCCTGTCTGGCCGCCGATGCGGTGCTGCTGGGGGCCGTGGGCGGTCCGAAGTGGGACCTGCAACCCAAGCGCCCGGAGCAGGGTCTTCTGGCCGTGCGCAAGTCGATGGGCCTGTTCGCTAATCTGCGCCCGATGGACGTCCCCGCTTCGCAGGCCTTCCGTTCGCCGCTGAAAGAAGAGATCGTGTCGGGTGCCGACATGCTGATCGTGCGCGAACTGACCGGCGGTCTTTATTTTGGTAAGCAGACCCGCACCGAAGACCGCGCCGTCGATGAATGCGTCTATACGGTCGAAGAGATCGAGCGCGTCGCCCGCGTCGCCTTTGAAGCCGCCCGCAAGCGCCGCAACAAGGTCACTTCGGTCGATAAGGCCAATGTCATCGAGACCTCGCGTCTGTGGCGCGAAACGGTCATTAAGCTGCACAAGGCGGAATATGCGGATGTCGAGCTGGAGCACGCTCTGGTCGATTCGATGGCCATGCACCTCGTCACCCGTCCGAAGTCGTTTGACGTGATCGTCACCGAAAACATGTTCGGCGACATCCTGTCTGACCTCGCCTCGGTGCTGCCGGGTTCGATTGGCCTGCTGGGTTCGGCCTCGCTGGGTTCCGGCAAAGGTCTTTATGAGCCGATCCACGGTTCGGCTCCGGACATTGCGGGCAAGGACCTCGCCAACCCCATCGGCACGCTGAAGTCCGTGGCCATGATGCTGCGCTTCTCGCTCAATCTGAGCGTCGAAGCCGACGCACTGGACGCCGCCATCGAAGCGGTGATCAAGGCCGGGCAACTGACCCGCGATCTGGGCGGCACGCTGGCCGG
>NZ_JAIXSV010000192.1 GCF_027484505.1 Asticcacaulis sp. | reverse complement strand
TTCGTGACTGAGGACACCACATCAGAGCAAGACCGTATCGAAGATGCGGCGGCTCTCTGGCATACACGTCTGGAGGCCGGGACGGCTGATCTCGATGCATTTAATGCCTGGAGAGATGAAGACCCGCGTCATTCCGTTGCCTTCTCGCGCGTTCTGGCCACGGCGGATGCCATAGACGATCTTCGCGGTTTCGACTTTAGCGACGACCCTGATTTGCGCACTGGGGCCGGGACGCGGCGCATGTTTATGCGGGCCGGAGCCGCAGCGGCCGTTGTCGCCGTAGGCGCGGGCGTTTGGGCTGTCAGCCAGCGGCGCGCGTCGGCCTCAACCAAGATCGGCGAGCGCCGATTGGTGCAGTTGCCGAACCGGATCAGCGTCGAACTGAACACCGATACGCGCGTCGAATGGAAGTCGGTTCAGGGCTTCGTTCGCCTGTGGCTTTTGCGGGGTGAGGTGGCTGTTTCTGTGCCGAAGGGACAGAAGCCGTGCGTGCTGGAGACCCCCGCCGCGACCGCAGAAATCACCGGCGATGTGAACGCAAGGCTTCGCGCATCGGCTCTGGATTTGACCGTTTTGCGAGGGGCCTGCGTGGTCAAAGAAAGCGCAAAAGCGACACCACAGCGGCTTGAAACTCAGCAGTCATTCTTAGCCGGAGCCGGGGCCGGTACGCTGCGAAACATCACGCCGCAGGAGGTTGAATCCGCCAGCGCATGGCGCACGGATACGCTCGAATTTATGGGCCAGCCACTGGCCTTAGCCGTCGAAGAATATAACCGTTACCTGACCCAACCCATCGTCATTGTGGACCCGGATATTGGGGCCATTCGCATCGGTGGCCGGTTCAGTTCGCGCGATCCCGAGGGCTTTTTGCAGACGGTTCAATCGAGCTTTGGCGTCCGAGTTTCGACCGGCCCGAAGGGCGAAATCCTTCTCACAAAGTCCGACCGACAGCGCTAAAAAAATCAAGAAATCTGACGCCGGATCGACAAGGCGAAGGCCAATTCCCCATGTCCATCCATGTCCATAGACGTCAGTGGAATTTGGATATTCGGGTCTTTTCGTCGCTAATAATGCCAGGTTCCAAGCGAAATTTGATCAGTCTAAGAGCCCAGATTACCCCCGCCGAAACCCCGTCAGGCAGGAGTCTTTTTCGTGGAAAACTCACAGCCGAATGTGTGCACGGTCCAAACTCGTGAAGTGGCAAGATCGTACGAGATTCGGCGAGGTACGGTTGGGAAACAGGCAAGATAAAAGACCGTCTCTCAGAGCCGGTAAGTCCTTGTCTGCACATCGGAAATTCGAGAGACAAGCGCGATGAGGTGAGAGACAGTCGTCGCTTAAAGCGCTGATTTTATTGAAGGGAGAGTCTCGCAAAGCTGCCTCAAATCAGCAATTTGAGCCAAAAATGAAGCGCATGGGGTTAAAAACGGCGAAAATGCCGAAATTCTCTCGATCAACGGTCATCGGCGCGGTGGGAGCTTCAACGGGTGGGAATTGCTCCTTAAAAACCGGTTAAACCATGGGCGCAGTGCTGGCATCCCGCGGTCACAACTGTAGTTGGCCCAAATCTGTTTTTAGCTGCCGAATATGATCGCGCAATTTTGCGCCCCCCATCGGCCGGTGGCGCGGGTGCCCAACAGTCCCGAAAGCCGCCGTTCGTACGCACGGATGCGAAGGATCGAGAAGGGGGATAAACTGTCCTTCGCAGTATCTTGGATAAACGGCGGCAATTCGCAGAGATCATCCGGGCGGTGCGCCGGTCATAGATGTAGTGACAGCGTGAGGAGCAGGCCTTGTTCAGGACACAGCCGGTAGCACCTCAATCGATGTGACCGACTGAGATTGATACCAAACCTGACCGACAGTAGCGCCGAGGCACCCCGGCATTACGGAATGAACCGATCGCCCTTACGACTTCGGGCAGGAACAGCTGGACAACTCACATCCGGCCAGCCCTGCCGACTTGCCTGGAGTTTGCTACCGCGTCAACATTCATCGGTTCTTGACTTCAACCAGAAATAGTGTGGACTGTTGTATAATGTTTTGCTGTGGCCTAAGCCTGCATCAGAAGATACGTGCAGGCTTGTTTTCATAAATCAGAAAGGGAGTGCATTGATGGCACTTAAACCAGGACCAAAGCCAATAGCTAAATCCACGGGGAAACCGGATCAGCGCCGTCGTGACAATAAAAGCACGCCAGGGAATACGCCGTCCCTCAAACCTAGCAAGTCAAGCAAGCCCACTAAATAAGGCACATTAAAAAGGGCTCTCATTGATTTGCACTTCTACCGTAGATTCAATTGAACCGGCGGGTAGTCTCGCATGGCCTACCTGTCGGATGTTATCTTTCTCGAATACCCGGCCTATACCGCTAAGTCCTATAATGCTCCCATTCTAGCCGCCAACTAGGCCTGTTACGGTCGCGAACGTGACCACTCGCAGTCTTCTCCATTTGGCCCTTAAAAGAAATCAGGGATGGCGAGCCGAGCGCAAAAAGCGGACTGTGCCGAAGCTGCGGGCAGGTCATCCCCGTTCCTGACGGGCGATGACATGAGCTTATCCGGCGCGCCGAGCGAGACAAGCAATTCCCTATCCGGTAGCCTGATAATCATGGTCGAAGCAATTGGCCGCAACTTGAACGCCTAGTTTGCACAATCCGCTTCAGTCACCTAACGATTGATAATATTCAGCAATCACATCTTCAACATTGCCGACTATGCCCTCCAGCATCACCTGATCTATGTCGGCATTGAACGCGTCAGATGTTAAATTGGTTCGGGCGCGGTCCAGTGCTTTGGAGACTTCAACCGAATCGTTGGGGTGGGCTAGCCTGACCACGTTGGCCAACAGCCACCCCTGCACAAAGTTCCAAACACGAGCGTGGTCGCTCAGCCGACGGACGGGAGTCTGGGCCTCCAAGTCCAGCGTCGGATTTTCCAACGTAGAAAACTTACCGACCGAAAAATCCTCCACTTCCGGAGACGGCATAGCCGTTGCAAAAATTATCTGATGAGAAGAAGGCGCATCGTTCGAGAGTTTCGCGACCTGGACCTGAAAATTCCAACTACGCTTCTCTTCCATACCTTTGTCCTCGATGGTATCGATGATACAAAAGCGTGGGTGCCTGAAGAATCTATGCTTGGTCGCTGCGGAAAGAAAACCCAATATGAAAGAATTTTTTAGAATCACCCTAGAGCTTGCAGAGAAATAAATCTTTCCGTCTACAGATATCTTATTATCGGTGAAGTTAATATCTACACGTTGCGGATCCCGGAATGAATCCTGACGCGGCAGGTCATTTTTTAGAAGGTCCTTAATTTCCTCGGAGATCGCATGCGTAGCCTCCGCCATACGCGACACCTGAAGCTGCTCTGCATTCTCGTTTGCCAGCCGAAGCGATTCCATCTCAGCACCAATTCGGCGCTTAGCATCCTGTTTGAGGGCGATCTCGTTGGCCATTTGGGACTTACGTGACAAGTCTTCTTCAAAACGCGTCAAATATCCAAGGCGCTGCTGCAACTCTCTAAGCTTGCTTGTCGCTTCAGAGTTCGGTGAGGTCTTTAACTGCTGCAGCAATACCGCCTGACGCTTCCATCGAACAAGCGCGTCATCGAGTTTTTTGCGCGCTGCCGTCAGCTCTTCTCCCCTGTCCTCCTGAATCTCCTTCGACTGCTTCAACTGTAGGGCTACGTCATTAATCGTTGCAACGATGCGCTGTCGAGCGCGATCGGGATCGAAGGGGGACTTGCAGAGGTGACATGAGTGCTCAACGCTCTCGACTTCAAGGGGCGTGTTGCAGGCCGGGCAACTGTGGAAACGAATGCCGTCGAGATGCTCAGACATAGCTTTCGCATCCGTCAGTTGCTCGAGTTTTTGCTCCAACGACGCTATAAATTGAGCGGCATCAACAATTTCAAGCTCAATCTGGCTAATCTCCGATTGAGCGCTGTCGACCATCAACTGTTCTTGCCGGAAGGCCTCGAAGGCTTCGTTGTAGGCCGTCAGAGATAACTCATCCTTTTCGCCCTCGCCATACGCCGCGCGCTCAAGATCCTGAATTGTGGCCAAAACTTCTTTCTCTTCATCCTTCAGGATTACCAATTCCTGTTCGATTTGCGCAGGCGTAACCGTTTGGCTTCCCAAGAATGAAAAAATACTACGAAGCTCGCCAGCCACACCTTCAAACTGCTTTTCCAACTCGCGCACGCGCATGCGTCGGTGATAGATGTCCTGATCGTAGGCACCACAAAGGAGGCGACCAACACTCTCTCGAATTAGAGGATTGTCGTACACCGGGTCATGCTTAAATATCGAACCTGTCGCGCTCAACTGATCAGAGTACAGCAGTCGGTAAATCTGATGTATCGTCAGGTTTCCGGAAGTTTCGTTAGCGACTTCAGGAAGACCAAGCAGGCGATATAGAACTTGGGAGAAGCTTTCCTTAGACGATCGCGTGTAAGAGCAGCGAATCCATGACTCTCGCGGTGCGATTATTGAGTCGAGATAAGGCCCACCAAATATATCCATTGGCCGCTGGCGTTGGTCGGATATGTCCCGGCTGAGTGTTGCCAGTTTCCCGTTGAACTGCACCTCCGCCATGACGCGAGTACACATCAAGGCATGGTCACTCCAGTCAGCTAACTCACCGCCAAGAGCAAAATAAATCAGGTTTAAGATCGTTGATTTTCCCGAGGAGTTTTCCCCTCGGATAACATTCACCCCAACCTTGAAACGTTCATCGTAAACAATTCGGTCTTCCTTGTAGACAACAAGGCGGTTTAGTAAAATTGACGGATCATAGCGCGTCATAGCGATACTCCATTAGACCGCTACGCGCCTTGAGGCCACTTGGGCCAGGAACTGGATATTCTGAAATCGCCAGTACAAATTCGACTAGTTCTTTCTGTGACACATGCGCGTTCGCCGCTTCAATTCGATCACGCAAGTCTTGGGGCAAGCTCGCCCCTAAGCGAAACAGGTCTCGGTTCGCCGCCTCCACGTCCAAATAGCCGTGAGCAGTAAGCGTATCTATTGAAGCGTCTTGTAGAGCGGTCATGCGCTGAAAGATCGCCCGTGGCGACGGCTGCAACCCGTACGGCCGCGTATATGCGTACTTTTTCGCGAGCCTCTTAAATTTGCGGTGCTTTTGCGTGAACGTAATTTCGTCGATCCGAAAGGGAAAAAGGATAAAAAAATCGATAATCTTGGCGGCCGTTTTAGTTACTGCGCCTGCGGACTCAAGCAACACCGCCAGTCGTAAAAGACGAAAAGCCGCATGGTATGGGTCAAAGGCAGCCTGATAACTTAGCTGGATCATCTGTGCCACCTGACGAAACACTGCTCCGCAAGCCAATAGAACATGCCCATAGCGTGACGATGATTTATCGTGAATACACCCGAAACACACTCCTGCATAATCGGAACCATGACTTGCTCGTCAAATAGATTATTGAATTCAATTGAGTCGAAAGAATCAACGACTATGTAAACTTTATTGTTGTAGCAGTAATCCATTTTGGCCAGCAAAGTTGCGAATATTTCCTGAGCCGATTCGAAGGCGTTGTACTTTTCAAGGAGCATCACAAAAAGCTCTTTATCTTTGACGGCGCGCTTGTATTTTGCCCCCATTCCAGCCTTGTTTAGCTTTTGCTCGAGACCTTCAATGCCGTCTTCTGAGTACTTTTCATGATAGTACCGAAGGCTTTCGATAATGTGAGCAATCTTTTTCCCCTCATCGATTTCCAATGAAAGTTTTTCGTTCAGCTTATCGATAATAGATTGTGCCGGTGCAATTAAATTAGCATCACGCCCTATGATCACATTCGCGCGTGAATTTGACTGATTTACTTTATTGTCGGAGGAGCCGAGCAATTACTTGTTATCCGAACCGTGATAGTCCCGACCGACTATCACCCCTTTGGAAGTGGCTCCACTTTGATTGACGACATTGTTGCCGTCCCCTTTGATTTTACTGCTCATGACGAACCATGTCACGCCAGACCCGACGCCGCCCCCAAATAGAGCGCCTACAATCGAGGCTATTATTTCACTGATACTGAACTGGATTTCCATCGCACCCGCCCCTGGCCCTGGAGAGTCAACCAGCCATAAAGCCTTGGTCGATTCTTTATAAACGTCGCTCAAATTATCAACCAATGGTGCAACTTCAAGCCCAAAAATGGCCATGCCTGCACGCGGAAGCCGAACAGTGGCATTCCTCAGGGGCGCGCACTGCTTACGATGGCCGGAATTCAAGGGGCTGCGTCAACACTGCATATGACGCCTATTTTAAAACTGGTTTTGACGGCCGGAGAACGCAGGTTTCCGTTTTTCATTTGAATTCAAGAGGTGGCTGAACGTCATGACGTCCGGTTTCGGGCGTCCCGTTCCACCTCGCTCCAAATGTCCGGAGAGGGCGCGAATGCGACAATACGACAGACGTTTCGACTTGGCCACTAGGCGCGCCAGAGCTGGATCAATTCCACGGGGTAACCTCGGTCCCGAAGCTTTCCGCTGATCGAACTGCGGCGAA
>NZ_JAIXSV010000364.1 GCF_027484505.1 Asticcacaulis sp. | reverse complement strand
GCGGTCATTGAGCGCATCTATAGCCGCTGCGACCGCGCCGAAACGCAGGCCCCTGATCCGCGCAAGCTGGAGGCCGAACGGGCGCAGCATCACAACGAAGCGCTCAAGGCGCGCGTCTCGCTGGCCGGAACGTTGCAGTGGGCGCAGGCGCGACGCGCTGAGCTGGGGCCGTGGTGGGAGGCCGCGAAACGCGAAGCCACCTCGCCCCGGACTGAGGCGGACGCGGTGCCAACGCCTGCGCCGCCAGTGGTTAAACCAGAGGCCGCGAAGGCTCCGACTGTGGGGGCGTCTTCGGGGGCGAACACGGCTCCGAAGATGGCTCCGAAGATGGCGGCCAAGACGGTAGATCGTCCCCTGCCTGTGCCGGGGGTGACCGCTGCGGCTGTCGGGTTTCCGGCAAAAGCGCCCCGCGCTGCGGCGGTGCTGCCCGGTCTGACGCCTCAGCCGACGAAAGCGGCGCTGCTGGTGGCGCAGTTGCGCCGGCAAGGGACTGAGACGCAGCCCCCAACTCCGCCACCGTGAGGGCTTTTCCGGTCGGAGACGGCGGCACCGGCCTACGGCGTCTTGCGCATACTGAACGCTCCCCCGGTTGCTCACCCCACCACCGCATCTCACTCACTGCGTTCGCTCGTGCGGTCCCCCTCCTCGCCAAAGGCAGGGAGGTATAAGGGAGGGCGATCCGACCGTTAACGCGTGGCTGTCCGGGCGCGCGTATGGAGCCGCTTTTTGTCACCCTGTCCTCAGCGTTTAGGAAGAGGTTCGGCTTTCTTGTACCTCCCCGCACTGACGTGCAGGGAGGTATAAGGGAAGGTGAACCGTCTCCGGGCCCCCAAACACGCCGGGGAGGTATAGGGGTGCGGTTCATTACATCGCCCTAAACAGGCGGGTACGCAACAAAAAGGCCCACCTTCACAGGCGGGCCTTCTGGGGTCGTCATAGGCGTCAGACGCCTCACACCCGCGTCAGGCGTTTGATGACGCGGTCGCGGCCCATAGCGGCCATGACCTCATGCAGGTCAGGCGTTTGCGGCTGGCCCAGCAGCAGGACGCGGAAGATCTTGGCGACGTCGGCGACCGTGCCTTTGTAGAGTTCGGGGTTGCGTTTGTAATCGCCGGCCTTTTCGGCAAAGCCGCGTTCGCGGGCAATGGTTTTGACCTTATCAAACCACGCTTCCTTGCTGTCGGCTTCGTCATAGACGCCGAGGAAGTCGCTCACGATCTCACGCACCTCTTCGGCGGTACGGTTGCCCAGAACGCTCAGCGCGTCTTCGGCGGTCGAGGTAAATTCGGAGTCGAAGAAGGGCGCCATCAGGGCCTTGGCGTCCTGCCATTTGGCGATGTCCTTGCGCGCGTTCGGGCCGCCGCGCTCGATCGACAGGATGGCGATGGCGTAGGCCTTCTCGGCCTCCAGAACCGCCGCAAACGGCGCGTCGTGGGTCTTGGCCCACTCGACGATCTGCGCATAGACCTCCTCGGCGCTCAGGCGGGCGACGATGTCGCGGCTGATGTTGTCGAGCTTGGTGAAGTCGAACAGCGGGCCGTTGCTCTTGGCCAGACGCTCGAACGACAGCGGGAAGCTGCGGTAATCGGCGGTCGGGTTTTCCTTGCGCCAGTCTTCGAAATTGGAGTTGGCCAGGTTGAGCAGATATTCGATCAGGGCGGCGGGAGGATAGCCGTGATCCATGAAATAGATGACGCTGGCTTCCGGGTCCTTGCGCTTGCTCAGCTTGCGCTTGGACGAACCATCCAGCTTGTTGATCGGCGCGATATGGGCATAGGTCGGCGGCGTCCAGCCCAGCGACTGGAACAGTTGCAGGTGCGTCGGCAGCGAGGCCAGCCACTCATCGCCGCGGATGACGTGGGTGGTGCGCATCAGGTGGTCATCGACGGCGTGCGCCAGATGATAGGTCGGCAGACGGTCGGACTTCATGATGACGATGTCCTGATCGCTTTCCGGGAAGGTGCGCTCACCGAAGATCAGATCGGTGACGGCGACCTTTTCGGCCGGATTGCCGGGCGAGCGGAAGCGGATCACATAGGGCTTGCCAGCCTTGAGCGCCTCAAGCGCCTCTTCCAGCGACTTGTGACGCCAGATGGCCCAGTCGCCGTAATAGCCGGGAGCGACGCTGCGCAGTTGCTGGCGCGTGCGCAGTTCGTCCAGTTCTTCGGGCGAGCAGAAGCAGGGATAGGCCTTGCCCGCCTGCATCAGGTGGCGGACATAGGCCTGATAAAGGCTCATGCGGGCGCTTTGGGTATAGGGGCCATAGGCACCGTGCTCGACGCCCTGAACGTCACGGCCTTCGTTCACGACGACGCCGAAGTGTTCAAAGGCGCTGGAGATAAAGTCTGTGGCCCCTTCGACCTCACGCTTCTTGTCGGTGTCTTCGATGCGCAGGAAGAAGACGCCGCCGCTTTGCTGCGCGAAGCGTTCCGACAGCAGGCCGACATAGAGGGTGCCAATGTGCATCATGCCCGTCGGGCTGGGGCCTACGCGGGTAACCATGGCCCCTTGCGGCAGGTCGCGCGGGGGGTAACGGGCTTCCAGCTCGGCCGGGGTCGGCAGGGCGTCCGGGAAGATCAGGTCGATCACTTCGGACAATAGCTCGGAATGGGGTGCAGGGGTCATGGTCTTCTGAAAATCAAGAGGCGCAACAGGGACCGGGTAGTTACATCACATTCGGTATGATGGCTACCCGTGGCAGGGGCTTGGGCCACAACAAAGCAGAGATTTTTGAAGGAGAAGTGGTGGTTGGAGGCGGGATCGAACCGCCGACCTGCGGGTTATGAATCCGCCGCTCTAACCATCTGAGCTACCCAACCAGCCGGGTTTCCGCAGGCGGATGAAGGTCCACGCCTTGGGAAGGCGCCCGCTATATCCAAATTGCAGCGGGGGTTCAAGTGCGCTTTTTCAGTTTTCGGGCTGAAACTGGTTGATAAGGCTTTTGAGGCGTGCGCCACCCGCGATCAGGCCGTAGGTTTCCAGCGCGTGGGCCTGCGCGTGGCAGGCGCGGTCGAGAACAGGGCCCCAGTCCGGCAGGATCGCTTCAATGGCGTCGGCCAGTGCCTGCGGGTCTTCGGGTGGGATCAGGGCGGCCAGCTCGCCGTCCTGCAAGATATGGCGCGGCCCGTCGATGCGGGTGGAGATGATGGGGACACCGGCGGCCATGGCTTCGGCCACCACCAGACCGAAAGGTTCGACGCGCGACGACAGGACGAACAGGTCGAGCGACGCCACAAACGTATCGGCTGGCTCGATCCACCCCGGCAGGCTGACGCGGTCTTCCAGCTTCAGTTCGGTGATCAGGGCGTTCAGCGCTGCCTTTTCTGGGCCGTCGCCGGCGATGCGCAGGGACACTTCGCTGCCGCGGTCGCGCAGAAGACCTGCGGCGCGGATCAGCACGTCAAAGCCTTTGTTGACATGCAGCCGCCCCAGCGCGCCGATACGCGGCGCATCGAGCGGAAAGGTCTTGACCGGATGCATGATCAGCGGTGTGAAGTTTTCCAGCAGGTGCGTGTCCAGACGCGGATAGCGCGCCGCAATGGCGGCCTGAACGGCAGGCGACACGGCGATGGCGGCGCGCAGTTTGGTCAGGCCCGGCTTGAAGCGAAAATTGTGCACGACCCCCAGCGTCTGGCCACCCCATCCCGCCAGCGGATGCCCGGCCAGAGCGATGGCGCGGTTGCCGTGGGCGATGATCAGGTCGGCCTGCAAGCGTTTGGCCAGCCCTTTCAGGCGCAGGGCCGCCAGCGGGTCACCGGTAAAGCCACTGTTGAGGCGGGAGAACTGTTCGGGTTTGAGCTTTTCGGCCAGTACACCTTTGTCGTGGCCGACGCTGAGCACCTCAAAGCCTTCGGCCACCAGCGCCTCGTGATAGCGCACGGCCATGCTTTCCAGCCCGCCGCGTCCTTTGGCCAGCATCAGATTGACAATACGCATAAGTGGCTCCCTTTGCCCCGGTGTACTCCGGTGTGTCTGCCACGAAAAGCCCTTGCGCCGGAAAGGGGCGGTTTTCTCGTCCGACAGGCTGTTTCGAAGCGGATTAAGGGTGGATTTTTTTGCAGGATGCGCTTTTATGGAAATGACTTTTCACAAAATGCAGGCGAGGGGGCAAAGGTGTCCGCTGATATCGACGAACTGGATGCGCGGATACTGACCCTGGTGCAGGAAGATGCCAACCTGTCGGTGGCCGAGATCGCCGAGAAGGTCAATCTGTCGCCGTCGCCGTGCTGGCGGCGTCTGAAACGGCTGGAAGACATCGGGGTTATCCGAAAGCGCGTGACGCTGCTGGAGCCCGATCAACTGGGGCTGGGCTTTGAGGTCTATGCGGCGGTCAAGCTGTCTTTGCCGTCGCGCGAAAACCTCGAAGCCTTTGAAGCGCGGCTGGCTGAATGGCCGGAAATCGTCTCCTGCGCCACGGTGACGGGGCGTGAAGACTATATGCTGCGTATCGTGACGCGCGACATGCACGCCTATGATGACTTCATGCGCGACAAATTATTGGCCTCTGACCTCGTTTCCGCCATAGAAAGTCGTATCGTCATCCGCTCGGTGAAAACCACGACCGCCTTGCCGTTGAAACTTGTCGTCCCCGGAGCAGACGGTTAGTTTCCGGTCAGGGCACACTGACGAGAGAGGACCGGATGAAGACTTCCCTGATCGCGTTGGCGGTATTGGCGGCGGTACTGGCAGGCCCTGCGGCCGCGCAAAAGATTGATCCGGCTTCGGACCTTGGTCGCTTTCATGCCCTGCGCGCCGAAGGCATGGCCGCCTTGCAGAAGGATGATCGGCAAACCGCGCTCGATCGCCTGACCCAGGCCGGTGAGATTTTGCCGGATTCGCCCTCGGTCCTGCTGCTCAAGGCGCAGGCGGCGCTGGAGCTGAAGCGCAAACCGGCGGCGCGGGCGGCGCTGATCGACTACCTGAAGCGCGGTCTGGTCCTCGATCTGGGGCGCTATCCGGAATTCAACGCGATCTGGGACGCCGATTTGGAATCGCTTCAGGCGGCCAATACGGCGCGAATCGGCAGCCTGAAGACGCTCAACCGCCTGACCGGTCTCAATCTGGTCGAAGGGGTGGCGGTGCTGGACGACGGGACGCTTCTGGCCACCAGCCTGCGCAACGGGGTCGTCGGGCCGCTCACCGACGCCGGTATAGACAAGCGCCTGTCGCTGCGGGCCGGGGTGGCCGCCAATGCCATTGCGGTCAGGGACGGCGTGCTGTGGGCCTCGACCTCGGCATCGCGTCAGACCGTGGGCTATGCACCCGATGCCAAAATCGTCTCCAAGCTGATCAAGGTCGATCTGGCTACGGGAAAGATACTGGCACAGTTTGAGGACAAGCGGCCGGACCGCCGGCTGGCCGACCTGCATGCCGGTAAAGAAGACCTCTATGTGTCCGATGGCAATACGGGCGAGGTGCTGCGCCTGACCGGCTATCAGGGCAAGCTACAGGTACTGATCCCCGAAGGGTATCTCGGCTCACCGCAGGGTCTTGTTGAAAATGCTGACGCGAGCGCGCTGATCGTCTCTGACTATGCGTCGGGGCTTTACCGCGTCGATCTGGGCAAGGGGACCCTGACGCGGCTGATCGCGCCCGCCGGAGCGGCCCTGCTGGGGATTGACGGGCTATATCGCTACGGCAACGACCTGATCGCCGTACAGAATGGCTTCAAGCCCAACCGCATCCTGCGCCTGCGGATGAATGCCGACTGGAGCGCCGTGGAAAAGGCCGAGGTCCTGCTGCGTGGGCATCCGGACCTTGAGGAACCGAGCGGTGGTCAGGTGATCGGTGACCGCTTTGTCTTTGTGGCGCGCAGCCAGTGGTCGGAGTTTGACGATAAGGGCAATATCCGCCGTGATACCCCGGCCCCCGTGGTCATCGGTGAAATCGCGCTCAAGCCGTAAATCCAGCCGGAGGACGCGCAACACGTCCCTGTACGGAACACACAGCGTTAACCGCGTTACGTCGGACGCACGAAAAACCTAATCGTCTCAATCCCGTTATTGGTTAATGAAAGGTCTTTACCGCCGTTAACCTTTGTGGCAGTGGTTGGCACCGTTCCTGCTTAGAACAGGACAGGCAGCCACATCCTGTACCCATACGGGATAACAACGCTGCACAGAGGCGGAGACGATGATGCGGGCACTGGCCGTGGCGATGGTGGGTATGATGTTAGCGGGCACCGCCGGTGCCGCCGATCTGCGCACCGATGTGTCCAAGGCCCCCTTTAATGGCCTGTCCACCTCGCTCAAGGGTGACTTTGACGGCGATGGCCGCATCGACGACGTGGTGTTCAGCGCCGAAGAGGGCGACCGCCAGGCCGTCTATATGCGCCTCGGCCGCGGCGAAGAGGTCAAGGTGATCAGTCTCGATGCGCGTCTGGCGGCGCAGGTGCAGCGCGCACCGGCGGCCACCTATGCCGTCGATTGCGGCAGCTTTGCCGACCACTGCAACGGCGATATCGAAACGCACACGGACGGTCTGATCCTGTCGCTGGATGACGGCGTAACGGTACTGGTACACTGGAACGGTCAGGCCTTCGATCAGGACTTTGTCCACAGCGATGAGGTGCGTTTAAGCCGCGCTGTGGCGACCCTGTTTGCCTTTAATCCGTAAGCAAAAACAATGCTCTGGTGTCTAAATACCGGCGCCCTTAAGATAGTCCCGTTTTTTAGATTTAATCGCATTCTCAGGCTTCCGTTAGCCCTGAATTTTAGGTTTTCATCAACCCCCTGTCCTTAAGCCTTTGGACCTGGGGTGTGGCGACGCCATGGCTGGCGTCGCACAGAAGAAAAGACATATTATGGGACGTTCGGCTGACTATTCCGGCGAAAGGTGCGCCATTGCGGCGGCTATAGACATCGTCGGAGAACCGTGGACCCTGCTCATCGTGCGCAATGCCTTTCTGGGGCATAGCCGCTTTGAGCAATGGCAAAAGAGTCTGGGCGTGGCGCGCAATGTGCTGGCGGCGCGGCTGAAGCGTCTGGTGGCGCTGGGCCTGATGCAGGCCGTGGTCTATTCCGAGCGTCCGTTACGGCATGAATATGTGCTGACCGAAAAAGGGCGCAGCCTCAAGGGCGTTCTGGTCGCGCTCTATGGCTGGGGGCGTCAGCACGTCTATGACGACGACGATGTCCCCTTCTTTGAACTGGTCCACGACGACTGCAAAGGCATCTTTATCACCCAGCCCAAATGCGAGGCTTGCGGTGAGATGATCGGCGAACACAGCGTACTGAAGGCGCGCGAAGACGGCCGGGGTATGACCCTGTCGGAACTCTATGCCCGCAAAGGTATGGCACTCGATTAAACCGCTAAGTCTACCGCACGGGTGCGTTCGATAAAGCCGCCCCCCAGCACGCGGTCTTCGTCCGATGGGTCGTAGAGGACGCAGGCCTGACCGGGGGCCACGCCTTCTTCCGAAGCGTCAAACACCACCTCGACCTGACCCTCATGCAGGTTGAGCCGCGCCGGGACCGGCGGGCGGGTCGAACGCACGCGCGCCAGCACCGGCAGGTGGGCGGCCGCTGCCGATTCCAGCGTCTCGTGATCGCCCAGCCAGTTGGTTTCCTTCATGACGAGGGCAGCCGTGTTCAGCGCGTCACGCGGGCCGACGATAACCCGGCGCGTCTCGGCATCGAGCCTGATGACAAACAAGGGCTCGCCCACGGCGATATTGAGCCCGCGCCGCTGACCAATCGTATAGCCGGTAATGCCCTGATGCCGCCCCAGAACACGTCCATCGAGGTGCACAATGTCGCCCGCCTCGCGGCCTTGCGGACGCAACCGGTCGATCAGGGTGGTGTACTTGCCTTCGGGCACAAAACAGATGTCCTGCGAATCCGGCTTGGCAGCGACGTTGAGTCCCATCTGGCGCGCGATGTCGCGCACCTGCGGCTTGGGGATGTCGGCCAGCGGAAAGCGCAGGAAGTCGAGCTGTTCGCGCGTGGTGGCAAACAGGAAATAGGACTGGTCGCGGTTGCGATCGACGGCGCGGCGCAGTTCGGCGCGGTTGCCTGTGTCTCGGCGTTCGACATAGTGCCCGGTGGCCATGGCTTCGGCCCCCAGATCGCGGGCGACATCCAGCAGATCACGGAACTTGACCGTCTGGTTGCAGCGGATGCACGGCACCGGCGTTTCGCCGCGCAGATAGGAGTCGGCAAATTCCTCGATCACCGAGTCCTTGAAGCGGCTCTCATAGTCCAGCACGTAGTGGGCAATACCGATCTTTTCGGCGGCGATGCGGGCGTCGTGGATGTCCTGCCCGGCGCAGCAGGCGCCGGTCTTTTTCAGCGCCTGCCCGTGGTCATAAAGCTGAAGCGTGACACCGATCACCTCATAGCCGGCAGCGTGCAAAAGGGCGGCGGCGACCGACGAATCCACCCCGCCCGACATGGCGGCCACAACGCGCGCCCCTGCGGGCAGGCCGACGCTGTGGCGCACGCGCGCAATCGCATCGCCCAGATCGGCGGCATCGAATACAGGAACAGGACAGGCAGGTACAGAGGCGGTCATGAGGCGCTAAATAAGGCTTTTGAGCGGAAAAGAGTAGGGGGCAGCGGAAGTATTTGCCCAAAACAGAAGGCCCCGCCGGAAGACGGGGCCTTTTTGCTTTCATCCCGAATGGACGGCTCAGGCGCGGGTGCGAAGGCTTTGGGGCGACGATCCGGCGGGAGGGCGTCCCGGGTTTTCATCTCAAGGCCTTCAGACCCAGGCGTGAACGGCACAACATTCAGATGGCCCCGCGCGGGGTCTTTGGACGTGGCTAACCACATCCTTATAATAGACCCTGCGGCCTTGTGGATAAATTCACAAAGCGGTGAGCGGGCCTTATCTCAGCAGGTCAAGCAGGGACACCGATTTGAGATTGGCCACCACCTGCGACGCCGCCTGCACCGTCAGGTCGGCCTGTTCCAGCTTGGTATAGGCTTCGGCCATGTTGATATCGGTTTTATTGGCGATGAGATTGCTCAGGCTGCTTTCCTGACCTTCCAGCGACTTCAGGGTGTTTTCGACGCGGTTCTGGAACGTACCGTTGAGCGCGGTTTGGTCCACCATCTTGGTATAGGCGGCGCTCATGCGGGTGGCGAAGCCCTGAAGCGTGGCCTGCTGTGCATCGGTCATCGCGCCCTGCATGGGGGCATTGGCGTCGATGAAGGCTTTCATTTCGCGAAAGAGCGTGACGCCTTCGGACCCGATCTCGCTGGCCAGCATACCGGTTTGCAGGGTGGTGGTGGCGTCGATCTTCGAAGCTTTTTTCACACTGCCGTTCTTGAAGACATCCGCAGCCGCCGTTCCGGCCAGATCGCTGAGAGAATTGGCCGATAGCGGGGCTTCGCCCTCATTGCCGCCGCCGAACAGGTAGGTGCCCTGATGCTTGTAGTTCAGGCCGTCGGCAAAGGCCATGTAGCTCGATTGCAGCACGGTGGTCAGCCCGTCGAGCGACTTGCTGGCGATGGCGTCCATAATGCCATCCTTACCGGTGGCAATGCCGTCGCTGGCGCGTTCCAGCGCGATATTCTGGCTGTCGAGACGGTCGGACACGCTTTGCGCCACCTGACTGTAGCCGGTGATGCGCTCCAGCGATGACTGATAGGCGGCGATGATTTCCGCGCCGCGGCCATAGCCCGCGAAATCGGTCGCCACTTTTTGCGTCGATAGCTGGTTATTGGCCTCGTCCTTGCGGACCTGTGCCTGCATGAGGTTCGACAGGGCATTGCCCCACATCTGACCGGTAGAGATACGCATCAGTATTTACCTCAGAACATGTTGAACAGGACATCGTACATCTCCTTCGCCGCCTGAATGAGGCGCGAGGAGGCCGAATAGGCCTGCTGATAGGTGGTCAGGTTGATCAGTTCCTCATCGAGGTTGACGCCTTCGGCAGCGCTGCGACGTGAGGAGGCTTCGGCGGCGAGGGCGTTGGCTCCGTCCATGCGCGACTTGGCCGTCGCGGCGGTGGCCCCCACCTGTCCGGCGAGGTCGGCGGCATAGCGGGTGAGTGTCGAACTGCCGCCCGCGTTGGCCCCGGCCGCCTTGAAGGTGACGCTCTTGGTGGCGATGGCCGCCAGACGCTGAGCCCCGCTGCCATCCCCGGCGACCAGTGCCGGTGTCCCCGTAGCCGCAGAAAGGTTCAGCGTCGCCATCGACAGGCGGTCGAGATTGTTGGCGATGGTCGGGTCGAGCGTCAGGCTGTCTGTGCGTTCGGCCGCCAGTCCGCCCAGCCCGAACATCTGGCTGAACGAGGCGCCTGTGCCGAGGCGCGTCGTGGAGTCTTCGGCTATACCCAGACTGTTGGCCGGATTGCCAAAGCCGCGGAAACTCAGTTCGCCAGACGTGCTGAGCGAGAAGGTGCCATAACGGCCCAGCCCGCTGGAGGTGTCGTTCAGCGTATTGACGAGATCCGCCATGGTGCCGCCCGCCGGGAAGGCGATGTCCACGGTTTGCACGCGAGACCCCGAACCATTCATGACATTGAACTTAACACTGCCGCTGTCGAAACCGTGGGCAGAGCTGGCCGTCAGACCGGTGGCGTAGTCGAAGGGTACCTCACTGCGCACCAGATCGTTCAGGCCGAAAAAGTGCGAGAAGCCCTTGCCGTTTTTCACGGCCGGGCTGGTCGGGTCGTCGCCGATGGCCACGCCATAGGTGCTGTTGGTGGCGGTGAAGCTCAGCTTGCCGTCGGCGAAGCTGAGGGTCCCGCTGCCATTCAGGGCCGTATTGATCTGTGATAGCAGGGTCGAGTCTGAGGTCAGGACCGCCGTCCCGCCATTGATCGACACCTGACTGTTGCCGGAGGCATCTCGGCTGAAGGTCAGGGCGACCTTGCTGGCAATTTGGTTCTTGTCATTGAGGACGGTCAGATTGGTCGTGCCGCTGCCTGTACCGGCGGCGTTGGCAAAGCCGTTGAGGGCTTCGGCCAGGGTCTGGTTCATAGCCTTGCCGGTCAGGGCGTTCGGAGCGGGCACAGCCGAGGCGGCGTTATGCGCGGCGTTGAGCTGATCGGCATAGACCGACATATATTCAGCCAGTTGCGCGCTGACGGCGCTGGACTCTTTGTCGCGCACGTCCAGAAGCCCGCGCAGCTCACCGGTCTTGATATGCTCGGAAAAATCGCGCTTTTCCCCGTTCGGCCCGGTGACGATGATCGGGTTGAAGTTCGTCGCGGCGGTGACGGGGTTGGTCGGCTGATAGGACAGGGCCGCCCGCTGATCACCCGCCAGCACCATGCCTGAGGTGGTGCGTACCGTCACCCCGCCATTGCTGTTGGTGCTGACTTCGACGTCGATCAGCTTCGACAGTTCGTCGATATAGCCCGTCTGTTTGGTCTGCGCCCCCGAAGCGTCGCTGCCGTTGACATTGGCCTGCGAAATGGTTGGGTTGAGGTCCGAAATATTCTTGATCAGGTCATTGATCGCCTTGATCGTTGTGGCGACGCGGCTATCGGCATTGGCGCGCGCGCTCTGGATTTCTCCGGAGATGCGCTGGCTCTCGTCGAAAAAGCTTTCCAGCGCTGACAGCACTTCCTGACGCGCCGCGCTGGACGCCGGGGTTTCCGCCGCGGTGCCGGCGGCCGACAGGGCCTTGTCACCCAGATTGAACAGGCCATTCTTGTCGGTCAGGTCGCCAAACTGCGACTGGATCTGGTCGAACAGATCGTGGAAGACCTCGGCCTGCGAAGCGGAGGAATTGGCCCGCACGGCCGCCTGTTGCAGGTATTTGTCGGCGGCCAGCATCACCTGACCGGCCGTGACACCGGCCCCCTGAGAGCCGATGACGCTGGCCTGCTGGGTGCCCACCTTGCGGATATAGCCCGGCGTATTGACGTTCGAGATATTGTCCGAAACGACGCGCAACTGGCTTTGCGCCGTCATCAGGCCGGAGGCACCGATATTCAGGATCGAGTTGAGCGACATGATCAGGCCTCCCGCTGAGGCGTTTTAGGCAAGCCTTGCCCGACGAGCGGCAGAATTTGCCGTCCCTTCCGGACCGAGTTGAAAAATTTATTCATACTTTTCATTGACTTGCTTTTTTCCGCGCGCGGCGCAATGCGTAAACCAAAAGGAAGGTTTCAAATAGGATGCCACTCTGAAATGTCGCTCGGATCGGGGGGCAGAGAGCGACCGCCCCCGGCAAGTTTGTTCCGGCTGCGGGGGCGTCATCCCGGCAAAATACGCCGGGCATCATTTGTTAAAATTAATAAAAACAATAACTTATTATCTGGCATGACCTTTGCGATCAACGGATGACGATTTTCGGACGCAAAAGGCGTTCGCTTGACCTCAGCCGTGGCTCCTGAACGGAGGCGACGGCCCTCAGCGAAGATGCCCCTTTTGTCCGCAGACCTGCTGCCTTCGAACGCGACCCCTCTGCCGAGCGCCCCAGTGGTCGCTACGGGTGGCACGGGTGCGGCCTCTGTTGAGGGGGAGGCGACGCTGGCGACCCTGTTCACGCAGGCTTTGGCGGCGGCGCAAACCGACGAAGCCGGGCCGCTGCCGCAAAGCGTGTCTTCGGAAACCGCTGACGATACGCCGGAACCGGCAAAAGGGACGGGGGAACTGAGCCCCGATCTGCTGGCGCTTCTGCTGGGGCAGCAAGCGCCTCAGCCCGTTGTTGCGGCCGCCCAGCCCGCAGCGACAGAGGCCGTGGTCGCTGACGCTCTGGCTGCGACTGCCGTGCCACAGGCGATTGGTGAAGGGACTGTGACCGCTCCGGAGCTTCAGGCCATGCCAACGCCCGCCACTGCGGCCTCGGCATCAGCGTCCCCCCTGGTCAAGGGCGCGGTCGCGCTGCCCCTGCCGACCCTGACGGGAGCGGCCGCACCCCAGACAACAGATGAGGTCGCGGAGGACGCCGTATCCGATGATCTGAAGCCCGCATCGGACAAGAACCCTGCCACTGACACCTCGGTGACGCCAGCGGCGAAGGTCGAGGGGCGGTCTTTGTCCGACACCCTGCAAACCCTGTCCGGCGCGCTGAATGGCAGCGGCTCCACGGAGGCCAGCCCCCAACCGGCGACGACGGTGCCGGCACAGCCGTCACAGGCCGCCAATCCGGCGCTCAGCCAGATTCAGGCCCAGACCCTGCCGCAAACCGACAGCGGGGTGCGTTTCACACCGCCCGCGCCGACGGCGCAGGACACTGTCCGCACCTATAGCCAGTCGGCCCACGCCGCCGAAAACATCGCCGCCCTCAGCGCGCAGATTACGCGGCGGCTGGGCAGCAAATCGACCAGCTTCGATATGGAACTGCGCCCCACCGATATGGGCAAGGTCGAGGTGAAGCTCGAAATCGCCCACGACGGCAAGCTGACGGCGCATCTGCGCTTCGACAGTCCGGTGGCCGAGAGCGAGTTCAAGGGCCGTCAGGACGATCTGCGCCGTCAGTTGGAGCAGGCGGGATTTCAGATGGATGACGCCTCGCTGAGCTTTACCTCCGGCGATCAGGGGCGCGGTCGTCAGTACACGGCCTCGCAATCGTCCGACTACGAATTACCGGTGCCGGAGGCCGATACCGCGGTCGCCGAAGCCCATACGCTTATCGACGCGCAGCTTATGGCCGCGTCTGCCGATCCCGCCTTTTATGCCCGCCTGTCTGCCGATGGCTACGGCGCGGCGCGCACCCTTTCGCTCAGTTTGCTCGTGTAAGGAACTGTCATGGTCACGTCTGTATCCAATACGTCCGGCACGAATACCAGCGGGACATCCACCACCACCTCAACGACCGGTGGGCTGGCCACCACCTATGAAACCTTTCTGGGTCTGCTGACGGCGCAGATCAAGAATCAGGACCCGTTGTCGCCGATGGATTCCACGCAATGGACCAACCAGCTTGTCCAGTACACCAGCGTCGAACAGCAACTTAAGGCCAATGAGTATCTGAAGTCGCTGGTGGGCCTCGGTGCGGGCAATGTGGCCAATTCGGTCAATATGATCGGCAAGACCGCCGTGGCCGACATCGATACCCAGACCTTCAAGGACAAGCCGCTGACCTGGCATTACGAACTGGCCAACTCGGCGTCACAGGTGGGTGTCGAGGTGCTCGATGCCGATGGTAAGACCGTCTGGAAAGGCACCTCTGACCAGCTGAAAAAGGGTGACAACAGCTTCACCTGGGATGGCAAGGATTCGACCGGCGCTACGGTGAAGGAGGGCAATTACACGCTCAAGGTCACCGCCACCGGGGCCAATGGCACGGCCATTTCCAATGCCATTTCTGTTCAGCAGCGCGTCGATGCCACCGAACTGATCAATGGCGAGATCGTCCTGCGTATGGGCTACTCGCTGATCCCCATGTCCTACGTCACCGGCGTGCGCGAAACCGCCGATGCCTGATCCCATCCTCTCCCTTTTCCTGCGTTTTTGTCTGGAGTCTGAACTATGAGCCTGAGCGCCTCCATGCAGGCCGGCGTTGCCGGTCTGGCCTCCAATTCCAATGCCCTGTCGGCGATTTCCAACAATATCGCCAATTCCAACACCACCGCCTATAAGCGCGTGCGCACGGATTTTCAGTCGATCGTCACGGCGTCTTCCACGCCCACGGGCTATAATGCCGGCGGGGTGTCCTCAACGACCCGTCACATGATCTCGACGCTAGGCACCCTGCAAAAGGCGTCGAGCCAGCTTGATCTCGGCATCGACGGTCAGGGCTTCTTTATCACCACGCAGTCGTCGGCTCCGACCGCCGAAGACGCGCGCGTCTTTACCCGTGACGGCTCCTTCTTTGCCGATGAAGACGGCTATCTGCGCAACGCTTCGAACCTCTATCTTCAGGGCTGGCCCATCGCCGCGGGCGGCAGCCCCACCCTGTCGGCGGCGGACCTCAGCCAGTTGCGCACCATCAATGTCGAAAACATCGCCGCACAGATCGAACCGACCACCTTCGCGGAAATTGTCGGCAATCTGAACGCTAATCAGGCGGTTTCGGATCGTGCCGATGAATACGCGGCCAGCCCGACCACCCTGCCGATGGCGGCCTATGATGCCTCCGCCCCGAATACGACGACCTCCACCCGCCCGGACTATGAAATCACCATTCCGGTGTCGGACAGTCAGGGTGGCGAGCGCAAGCTGACCGTTTCGATGATCAAGCTGGCCGCCGATCCCACCGCCACACCGCCCATCGCCGCCAATACCTGGGCCTATGAAGTCTGGTCGCCGGATGTGAAGGACTCGACCGTGACACCGGCGACCGCCGCGTCCACCAACGGGATCGTCTCACGCGGGCGTCTGGTCTATAATTCGTCGGGCAAGCTGAGCGATATTCAGGACTCGACGGGCACCTCTACGGGCTCCACCGCGCTGAACCTGAGCTTTAACTGGAACAGCGCCATCGGCGTCGCCGCTCAGACGGTCAAGGTCGAATTCAATGGCGATCAGGGCGGCCTGACGCAGCTCAACTCCGCCAGCACCAATCGCGTGGATGCCAATGGCACGCCCTTCTCCGGCCTCGACAAGGTGCAGATCTCGAAGGAAGGGCTGGTCACGGCGATCTTCAAGAACGGTTCGACGCGCGACATCGCGCAACTGGCTCTGGCGACCTTCGTCAATGCCGACGGTCTGACGCCGGTGTCCGGTAACGCCTACACCGTATCCAATGACTCCGGTCCCCTGACACTGAAGGTGCCGGGCGTTTCCGGGGCGGGTCTGCTGGGGGTAGGCACGCTTGAGGCCTCAGACGTCGATCTCTCCGAAGAATTTACCAACCTGATCGTCACCCAGCGTGCGTATTCGGCAAATTCCAGAACCATCACCACGGCCGATGAGATGATGCAAGAGTTGCTGAACATCAAGCGCTAAGTATTGAGTTTGATTAACTTGTAATAACGAGCGGTAAAGCATGGTGAATGGAATATTAATATCCTGATATGCCGTTATTAGTAATATATTTACTAAGGCAATTAAGCGGATATTAGATTCCATGCGTTATCTTGGCATCCATGGTGATGGTAAGAAAGGCGTGAAGAATCATGCTGCAAGAACAACGCCGCGATAGCAAAGGCGAAAAATACGTGATTGGACCAACCGGTGCCAAATTAACCCTGAACGACCTGCCGCCGCCGGGAACGGAGCGTTGGGTCATTCGGCGCAAGGCCGAAGTCGTGGCCGCCGTACGGGGGGGCTTGCTGACCTTCGAAGAGGCCTGCGAACGCTATGGCATTACCTCCGAGGAATTCCTCGGCTGGCAAAAGGCGATCGACAGCCACGGTATGGCGGGTTTGCGCACAACGCGCATCCAGCAGTACCGTTAGAGCGCTTTCCGAAAAGTGTGAGGCACTTTTCGGGTAGAAAAGCGCGTTAAACCAAAAATTTAGAGCGTATTTCGTTCCGATTCAATCTGAACGAAAAGCGCTCTAATCCGACAGGGACCCGGTGAAAGCCGGGTCTTCCTGCTTCACGACCGAGGCTTTAAGCCGGTCGGTGTTAAGAATTTACCCGTTTACCCGATCCCTTAACGGCTCGTTTACGCTTCACTGGGAAATTACTGCCTAGTGACCCGCAAACGGGTCCGTAGTTGTGTCTGATGGCAGGGTATCGGGGTCGTGGATTTCCTCAAACAGTTTGGGCTTAGCCGTCTGGCCGTCATTATCGGCGTGTCTATCGGTGTGGCTGCCGTGCTGGCGGCGATTGCGCTGAACATGACGGGCAAGCCGCAGGCGTTGCTCTATTCCAATCTCGATCTGAAAGAAGCCTCAGAAATCACCGCCGCGCTCGATCAGGCGGGGATCAAGTATCAGGCCAAGGGTGACGGTTCGACCCTGATGGTGGACCGCGATACGGTGGGCGAAACCCGCCTGATGCTGGCTTCCAAGGGGCTGCCGACCGCTGGTTCCGTCGGCTATGAGCTGTTCGACAAGGCCCCGGCGCTGGGGCAGACCGAGTTTGTGCAGAACCTCAATAATCAACGCGCCCTCGAAGGCGAACTGGCGCGCACCATCGCCTCGCTGAAAGGCATTAATTCGGCGCGCGTGCATCTGGTCATGCCCAAGCGTGAGCTGTTTCAGGAAGAGGCCGCGGCACCCACGGCCTCGGTCGTGGTGGGCCTGAGCAATACCGAGCTGAGCGGTGATCAGGTGCGCGCCATCCGCAATCTGGTTGCTGGTGCCGTGCCGAACCTCAAGGCCAATGCGGTCACGCTGGTCGATGACAAGAACCGCCTGCTGGCCGCCGGGGGGGAAGATGACAATCTGCTGGGGGCTGGTGGAGCTGAGCGCAAGACCGAGATCGAGGAAACCCTGCGCAAGCGGGTGAAGGACATTGTCGAAGGCGTGGTGGGCCCCGGTGCGGCGCGCGTGACGGTGACAGCCGACCTCGACCTCAACTCGCTGACGCGTGAACAGACGCAGTATGATCCCGATGGTCAGGTGGTGCGTTCGACCCGCACGGACACTTCGACCGACTCCTCCACCGACAATGCCAATAACGGTACGGTAACGGCGCAGGCCAACATCCCCGGCGGTGCGGCGGCCCCCGGACAGGGCGCGACGGGTAATCAGAGCGAAACGACCGGCGAACTGACCAACTACGAAATCTCCAACACCAAGACGACCGAAGTGATCGCGCCGGGCGCTATCAAGAAACTGGCCGTGGCGGTGGTGGTCGATGGCACCTGGACCCCGGCCGCCGATGGCAAGTCGCCGCCGACCTATGCCCCGCGCTCAGCGCAGGACATGCAGCAGATCGAGGAACTGGTCCGTGCCGCCATCGGCTATACGGATCAGACGGCGACCAACCCCAATGGCCGCAAGGACGAGCTTAAGGTCACCAATATCCGCTTTGCGCGTGAGGCGGCGGGTCTGGGCGGCACGGCGGCTTCGGCAGGCATGTTTGATTTCACCAAGGACGACATCGTCACGGCCATTCAGTGGCTGATCCTGCTGGTGGTGGCGCTGCTGGTGCTGTTCTTCGTCGCCCGTCCGCTGCTGAAATTCGTCAATAACGGCGCGGTGGCCGGGCCGGGCGGTGTGCCGGCTCTGGCTGGCGCCGGTGGCCCGGTGCAGATGGTGATGGGGGCCGATGGGGTGCCGGTCGCCGTACCGGCCGGGGCGCTGGACTATCAGGGCGCGCCGGGCACCGGACTGGCGATTTCGCCGGTCGATAGCCGCATCGATATTGCCAAGATCGAAGGTCAGGTGAAGGCCTCATCGGTCAAGCGCGTATCGGAATTCGTGGAACGCCACCCGGAAGAATCGATCTCGATTCTGCGGTCGTGGCTGCACGACAGTTAAGGCGTAACCTATGGCGAAGAACATCATAGACGACCCCAAACGACTGAACGGCGTGGAAAAAGCCGCCGTGGTCATGCTGGCGCTCGGCGAAGAGCATACCGAGCTGTGGCGTCAGCTCGACGAGGAAGAGATTAAGGAAATCTCTCAGGCCATGTCGTCGCTGGGCACGGTGTCCTCGAACGTGGTCGAAGAACTGCTGGTTGAATTTGTGTCGGGTCTGTCGAATTCCGGCACCATTATGGGGTCTTACGAACAGACCCAGCGCCTGCTGCAATCCTTCCTGCCGTCGGACAAGGTCGATGCCCTGATGGAGGAAATCCGCGGTCCGGCCGGTCGCACCATGTGGGACAAGCTGGGCAACGTCAACGAAGCGGTGCTGGCCAACTATCTGAAAAACGAATACCCGCAAACGGTCGCGGTGGTCCTGTCGAAGATCAAGTCCGACCACGCCGCGCGTGTTTTGTCGGCTCTGCCCGAAGACTTTGCGCTGGAATGCGTGCAGCGGATGCTGCGCATGGAGCCGGTGCAGCGCGAAATCCTCGACAAGATCGAACAGACCCTGCGCGTGGAGTTCATGTCGAACCTGGCGCGCACGTCGAAGCGCGACTCACACGAACTGATGGCCGAAATCTTCAACAATTTCGACCGCCAGACCGAAAGCCGCTTCGTCGCCGCGCTGGAAGAACGTAACCGCGAGTCGGCGGAACGTATCCGCGCCCTGATGTTCGTGTTCGAAGACCTGTCGAAGCTCGATCCGGGCGGCGTGCAGACGCTGCTGCGGGCGGTGGAAAAGGATCAGCTGGGGCTGGCGCTCAAGGGGGCGTCGGACAGTTTACGCAACCTCTTCTTCTCCAACATGTCCGAGCGCGCGGCCAAGATCATGCGCGATGACATGAACTCAATGGGGCCGGTACGGCTGAAAGACGTCGATTCCGCGCAGATGGCGATGGTGCAGGTCGCCAAGGACCTTGCGGCTAAGGGCGAAATCATGCTGGCCGGTCAGGGAGGCGATGATGAGCTTATCTATTAAGATCATCAGCGCCGACAGGGCGCAAGCGCGCCCCGGCGATGTTTCGCCGCCCTCGCGGAGGCCTTTGGCCGTGAGCGGAAAAGTGCGGATGATGAGCTTATCTATTAAGGTCATCAGCGCCGACAGGGCGCAAGCGCGCCCCGGCGAACCGTCGCCGCCCTCGCGGAGGCCTTTGGCCGTGAGCGGAAAAGTGCGGATGATGAGCCTCATTTTCTCCTCCCTGTCGCGCAGCGATGGGGAGGTGGCCGCGAAGCGGACGGAGGGTGATGACGCGGGTGTTTCCGCGCGCGTCTCCGTTTGGCTTTGTCCCCCTCCGTCTCGCTGCCTGACGGCATCGATCCACCTCCCCATGCTGCGCACAGGGAGGAGATTATCCGCATGACCCATACCCCGCCCCGATATAAGAAGTTCGACTTCGGCACCGTCTATGGCGACGGCGGGCATGTGCTGGCCAGCACCCCGAAGGAAAAGAAGTTCTTCACCCCCGATGAGGTCGAGGCCATTCGTCAGCAGGCCTATACCCAGGGCGAGCTGTCGGCCATGGCGCGCGCTCAGGCGGCGCAGGCGCAGGCCGTGCAGGCTCTGGCTGAGGCTGCGGGGCATGGGCTTGAGGCGCTGAACTCTGTGCTGATGAGTCACAAGGCCGAATGCGTCGAACTGGCGCTGGTCTGTGCGCAAAAGATCGCCGCTCAGGCGCTGGAGCTGTTCCCCGAAGCGCCGGTCAAGGCGGCTCTGGAGGCGCTGGGCGAAGAAATTTCCGGTGCGCCGCGCCTGATCATCACGGCCTCCTCGCCGGACGCCAATCTGCAAAAGGCCGCGCGCGAAGCCGCCGCCCTGACCGGTTTTCAGGGCGCGATTCAGTTTCGTGAGGCCGGTGGTCGCCACGTCGGCGCGTTCGAGATTCAGTGGCCGGAAGGGCGCGCCGCCTATGATCCGGACCGCATCACCGAAGCGCTGCGCGCCGCGCTCAAAGAAGTCTTGCTGGCCGAAATGGCCCACAGTCAACACCCGGCCCACACGCCGGCAACCCGAGAGGCATCATAGCCATGTCTGAGAATTTCCAGCTGGAAGAGTTCGGCGAAGGTCAGGCCATGGTGCCCGGCGGCGACGACGAAGGCACCAAGGCGGCGGCCGATCTCGCGCCGGTCTTCGATGTGCCGGTCAATATCTCCGCCGTTCTGGGCAAGGCCTATATGTCGGTGTCGCAGCTTCTCAAGCTGGGGCAGGGCAGCGTGCTGGAGCTGGACCGCAAGGTCGGTGAAGCCATTGATATTTACGTGAACAACCGCCTGGTCGCGCGTGGCGAAGTGGTGGTGGTGGATGAACGTCTGGGTGTGACCATGACGGAAATCATCAAGTCTGAAGATTCGGCCGGGTAAGGAGTAGGGATATGAGACTGCTGGTTGTTGGACGCCTGAGCGGGCAACTCTCCGCCGCCGTGAAGATGGCTATGGATGCCGGGGCCAAGGTGGCGCACGTCGAAACCGTGACCCAGGCCACGGACGCGTTGCGCAAGGGGCAGGGCGCGGACCTGCTGATGGTCGATTACGAGCTGGATATCGGCGCGCTGATCGAAGCCAATGAGCGCGAACGCATCCACGTTCAGGTCGTGGCCTGCGGCGTTAATCCCGACCCGCGCAAGGCGGCGCAGGCGATTACCGCCGGGGCCAAGGAATTCATCCCCCTGCCGCCCGATGCCGAGCTGATCGCCGCCGTTCTGGCCGCCGTCGCCGACGATTCGCGCCCGATGATTTCGCACGATCCGGCCATGCAGGCGGTGATCAAGCTGGCCGATCAGGTGTCGGCGTCGGACGCCTCGATCATGATTACCGGCGAAAGCGGCGTCGGTAAGGAGGTCATGGCGCGCTACGTCCACGAAAAATCGAAGCGCGCGCAAAAGCCGTTCATTTCGGTCAACTGCGCCGCCATTCCGGATAATCTGCTGGAATCCGAGCTGTTCGGTCACGAAAAAGGGGCTTTCACCGGCGCCATGGCGCGCCGCATTGGTAAGTTCGAAGAAGCCGACGGCGGCACCCTGCTGCTCGATGAAATCTCGGAAATGGACGCCCGCCTTCAGGCCAAGCTGCTGCGTGCCCTTCAGGAGCGCGTCATCGACCGCGTCGGCGGGGCCAGGCCGGTGCCGGTCAATATCCGCGTGCTGGCGACCTCCAACCGCAATCTGGCGCAGGCGGTCAAGGACGGCACCTTCCGCGAAGACCTGCTCTACCGCCTCAATGTCATCAATCTGGCCATCCCGCCGTTGCGCGAACGCCCGGCGGATATTGTGGTCCTGTCGGAATTCTTCGTGAAGAAATATTCCGAGGCCAATGGCATCCCGCTGAAACCCATCGGGATGGAGGCCAAGCGCCGGCTTCAGGCGCACGGCTGGCCCGGCAATGTGCGTGAGTTGGAAAACGCCATGCACCGCGCGGTGCTGCTCTCCGCCGGATCGGAAATCGATGCGGAAGCCATTCGCCTGCCGGACGGTCAGCCGCTCAATCCGGTAGCCCCGATCGGCATGGACTATATCAATCGTGCCGCTCAGGCCGCCGAAAGCGCCGCGCGCACCTTTGTCGGCTCCACCGTGGCCCAGGTCGAACAGAAGCTGATCCTCGATACGCTGAGCCACTGCCTCGGCAACCGCACCCACGCGGCCAATATCCTCGGCATCTCGATCCGCACCCTGCGCAACAAGCTGAACGAATACGCGGCGCAGGGGCTAAGCATCCCGGCCCCGCAATCGGGCGCTTCGGCGGCTTAAGTGTTGAAGACGTTGAAGGTTTAAAATTCCGGGGCCAGTTGGCCCCGGACCCCGTAACCGCGCGCAGATGAACAGGAATGGTGCGAGAAAAACCGTTTAATGATTTTGCCCGAAGGGCCTTTCTCATTGCGTAACAGGCAGGGTTGGGGGCGCTTCGCGCATAGTATACGCGCAATGAAGTTCGTGCTTTTCGTGCCGTTCGTGGCTAAAATCTGCGTTGCGTCTACGCAAAAGACCTTGACCGATTGCGTACGCAATCATCCGGGTGCAGGGCTGTGCCCCTGCCCGCCGGAGGCCTATCTAAAAACGGCTATCCTTAACCGGCCTTAACCCTTTCTTCACCACGCCATAGGTAATTTTTGCCTAATGCCCGCAGTGCGTCTGCGGGTGCGTAGAGGCCTTTGTTTCGGGGACAGTGAGTGGCGGACGCGGCAACAGCCAATACAGGGGTTCAGCCCTTTAAGCTGTCTGAGGTCGCGGGCTGGCTGAAGCGCGGTGAAGTCGTGATGGCCGTCGGCATCATGATGATCATCGTCTTCCTGATCATCCCTATCCCGGCTATCCTGCTTGATCTTTTGCTCTCTATCTCGATTGCCACCTCAGTGCTGATCCTGATGACGGCCATCCTGATCAAGAAGCCGCTGGAATTTTCCGCCTTCCCGACGGTGCTGCTGATCACCACCCTGTTCCGCCTGGCGCTGAATGTCGCCTCAACGCGCCTGATCCTCAGCCACGGCCACGAAGGTCACGCCGCCGCCGGTGCGACCATTCAGGCCTTCGGCAACCTGATCATGCAGGGCAACTTCATCATCGGGCTGATCGTTTTTGCGATCTTCATCCTGATCAACTTTGTGGTCATCACCAAGGGGTCCGGCCGGATTGCCGAAGTGTCGGCGCGCTTTACCCTCGACTCGATGCCGGGCAAGCAGATGGCCATTGATGCCGACCTGTCGGCGGGCATCATCGACATGGAAGAGGCCAAGCGCAAGCGCAAGGAAGTCGAGATGGAGTCGAACTTCTTCGGCGCCATGGACGGCGCCTCGAAGTTCGTGCGCGGTGACGCCATTGCCGGGCTGATCATCACCGGGATCAATATTGTCGGCGGTATCCTGATCGGTATTCTGTCGCACGGTATGCCGGCGGGTGAGGCGGCTTCGACCTATATTCAGTTGACCGTTGGTGACGGTCTGGTGACGCAGATTCCGGCCCTGATCATCTCGATGGGCGCGGGCTTTCTGGTGTCGAAGTCGGGCGTCGATGGCTCGGCCGATAAGGCGCTGGTGGCGCAGCTGGCCATGAACCCGGTCGTGCTTGGCATGGTGTCGGCCACGGCGGGTGTGCTGGGCCTTGTGCCCGGTATGCCGATCATTCCGTTTGCGGCCATTGCCATCGGGGCGGGTTTTCTGGCGTGGAAGCTGGGGCGCAAGCCCAAGGAAGACCCTGCCGCGGCGGCGGCCGCACTTGAGGCCGCGCCTGCCGCGCCGACCGAAGAAACCATGGCCGAAACGCTCGCTATCGACGACGTGAAGGTCGAACTGGGGCTGGGGCTTCTGGGCCTGATCAACGACAATGACGGGCGCAAGCTGACCGATCAGATCAAGGCCCTGCGTCGGACTCTGGCGCAGGAATACGGCTTCGTCATGCCGTTTGTGCGCCTGATGGACAATATGCGTCTGCCGACACAGGGCTATGCCATCCGCCTCAAGGAGATGGAGGCCGGGGCCGGTGAGGTGCGTCTGGGGCAACTGATGGTGATGGACCCGTCCGGACGTCAGGTCGAACTGCCGGGTGAGCATATGAAGGAGCCGGCCTTTGGTATTCCGGCGACCTGGATCGACAATGCCCTGCGCGAAGAAGCGACCTTCATGGGCTATACGATCGTCGATCCGGCCACCGTCCTGACCACGCACCTGACCGAAATCCTCAAGGACAATATGTCGGAGCTGCTGTCCTATTCGGAGGTGGCGAAACTGCTGAAAGACGCGCCGGAGGGGCAGAAGAAGCTGATCGACGACCTGATCCCGTCGGTGGTGACGGTGGCGACGCTGCAACGGGTGTTACAGGCGCTGTTGAAAGAGCGCGTCTCGGTCCGCGACCTGCCCGCTATCCTCGAAGCGCTGGGTGAGGTGGCCCCGCATACCAAGTCGGTGACCCAGATGGTCGAGCACGTGCGTTCGCGTCTGGGGCGGCAACTGTGCTGGCAGAACCGGGCTGAGGACGGAGCCCTGCCCATTGTCACCCTGTCGAACGACTGGGAAAACGCCTTTGCCGGGTCGCTGATCGGGGTGGGCGAGGAGCGGCAATTGTCGATGGCCCCGTCGCAGCTTCAGGAATTTATCCGTGCGGTGCGCGATACGTTCGAGCAGGTGTCGATGTCGGGTGAGGTGGCGGTGCTGCTGACCAGCCCCGGCATCCGCCCCTATGTGCGCTCCATCGTTGAGCGCTTCCGCGGCAATACCACCGTCATGAGCCAGAACGAAATCCATCCGAAGGTCCGCCTGCGGACGGTGGGGCAGGTGTAGTATGACGAATGCACTCGATAGGGATGATGAGCATTTCAGCGACTACGAGCGTAAGATCGTTCGTTGCGTGCGGGAATATGGCTGGTTCGCGACAAGTGTCTTAGCGGACGAGGAGGGTTCGGGTTTTACCTATTCTGTTGGGTTTGAAGCCACTGTTTCGCAGCCTGAAATCATCATGTTCTCTATCAAGCACGGGCATGATTTTCTTGGCGATATCTACAGCCTTATGAAGAACGGAAAAACCTTTGAATTGGGCATCAGGGTTCCCGAAATTTTGCGAAATCTCGATGTTGTTTTCCTTCCGGTTGATAAGCGCTTTTATTCTGAATACCCCTTATCTGCCCGTTGGTTTTACGGACATGAGAATTTTGCCCTTTGGCAAATGGTATGGCCGGATCATAACGGGCTGTTTCCATGGCAGGATGGCTTTGCCCCTGAGTTCGCGGAGTCTCAACCTGACCTGAGTTTTGGCAATTGGGGTGGCTTGAAAACGGAATAGTTTGGCTCTTATGCCTTTAATGATTCTCCGTTATCTCTTGACAGAAGACGCCGTTTTCCGGCTTTAGGACCAAAAACGCACCAGCGTTTCAAAGGAACCAATATGGGCGTGATCAAAAAAGCCTTCGGCAGCACAAAGCCGAAAGACATCGTCGTCGATCTGATGACCTTTGACCGCCTGCTGACCAAGCCGGTCATCCATATCATCTACTGGGCCGGTCTGGCGCTGGTGGCGCTGGGGCTGTTTGCCGTGGTGGGTGGCACGGTCGGTATTGCCATGCGCGAAGAAATGCCGTGGGGGATTTTTCTGGCCGTGCCGTTCCTGATCGGCGGGCTCCTGTTCCTCGTGGCGGCGCTGCTGCTGTGGCGGTCCTTCTGCGAATTTTACGTCGCCATCTTCCGCATCGCCGATGATCTGCGGGCCTTGCGCGCGGTGACCGAAGGCGCGAAGCCGGTTGTGGCTGAGCCCGCCGCCAATCCGGTGTTCACCGCCCCCGTCGAGGCCCCGGCCGCCGAAACGGTCGAAGGCGATGTGCTGGAAAACCCGTTCTTCGTCGGCAAAAAAGCGGACTGAGTTATAGAGCCTTGACGAAGGCCTGACCGACGGGTTTGAGCTGCCCCGCATCATCGAACAGGAGCGGCTCGTCAGCGATCAGCCCCCTGTCCTTGCGGTTATACCACGAGTCCTTGTCGCGCAGGCCCCAGACGGTCAGGCCGAATTGCTGCGCCGAGGGCAGGGCCGCATAGGCTTCTGCGGCCTCTTCATAAAGGGCGCGCTGGGCGTCGCGGTAATCCTTGAAATCGAGCGCGTTTTTCGCGGCCTCTTTCAGGCTGATGTCGAGTTCCGACAAGTGGATCTTCAGCCCCGTCGCCGCCAAATCGCGTAGGGTCTCGCGGACCGCGCCCCTGGGCAGATCGGCGGCGATATGGGTCTGCGTGCCGAGCACGTGCAGCGGCACGCCGCGCTTCAGCATCCCCTCGACCAGAGAGAGGAAGGATTTGCGCTTGGCCGGATAGTATTCGAGATTGTAGTCATTGAGGATCAGCGGGCAGGCGGGGTCGGCCTCATGCGCGGCCTGATAGGCGATGTCGATATAGGCGTCGCTTAAAACCGCGCGCCACAGACAATCACGCAGGTCCGAACCGTCGTCCAGAATGGGTTCATTGACCACATCCCAGCCATCGACATGGCCTGTGTAGTGGGTCATCACGTCGCGGATATAGGCGCGATAGGCGGCTTCGAATGCCGGGCGGTTGCCTTTCAGCCTCTGGAAATGCTCGCCGTCCTGCGCGTACCAGATCAGGGTGTGCCCCACAACGGACTGACCATAGTTGCGGGCCTGCTGAACGATGCGGTCGGGCGCGTCGAAGCGCAGGCTACCGTCGGGCTGAAGGATATATTCCATCTTCATTTCCCATTCCGGCGTGATGCGGTCGAAATGGGTGGCGATCATGGCGGCCCATTGCGGGTCACCCATCTGCGCGGTCATGGCGCAGACGCCGAGCGGAAAAGGCACGTGCGATTTGAGGGGCGCGATGGCACCGGTGGCCGCTTCGCCGCGCCCGCAGGCGCTGAGCAGGGCGGCACCCATAGCGGCCAGAGCCGTGCGGCGGGGAAGGGCTTGGGGTTTCGATGTCACCTGTCCCCCCGCGATAGTGTTAACCGGCGAAGCGCAGACGCAGGGCGGCTTCGTCCATGGCCGCGCTTTCGCGCTTCAGTTCAGCGGCCACCTTCGACAGGCGGGTCGTTTCGGCGACGTGCTCAAACTTTTTCAGCTCTTCAAAGGCCCCGTTCAGCGAGTCGCGTATACCGGCCTCTTCATGCGCAATCAGCTCCAGCTCAGAGACGCACTGTTCGCGGCGCAGAGCCCAGCCTTTTTTATAGGCGGTCAGGTCGAAACTGAAGGCGGGTTCCTGCGCGGCGCGGGCGATTTCAAGCGCCAGTTCGGCATCGAGCGTCGAAATCTTCATTTCGACGTGGGTGCGGCGGGTAGCCACTTCGGCCAGACGCTTCTGAAGCGTCTCCACCTCGAAGGTCGAAATACGGATCAGAGACTTTACCCACGAGGCCATCACGCAACTCCCTTATTGAGAGCTGAGAATCTGGCCCAAAAGGGTAAAGGAGTCGTCAAGACTTGTGGCCTCATCGGGGCTTTGCGACAGAAAGTGTTCGATGCTGGGGTTGAGCTGAATCGCCCGATCGACCAGCGGATCGGCCCCCGTGCGATAGGCTCCGATGCGGATGAGTTCTTCCATATTGGTATAGGCCGACATGACGGCGCGGGCATTGCGCACCACCTCCCGTTCGGGGAGGGTCTGGCACCCTGGCATGGTGCGGCTGATGCTTTTCAGCACGTCGATGGCCGGAAAGCGGCCGCGTTCAGCAATCGAACGGCTCATCACGATGTGGCCATCCAGAATACCGCGGACGGCATCGGCAATCGGTTCATTGTGGTCGTCGCCATCGACCAGCACGGTGAACAGGCCGGTAATCGGCCCGGTCTGCGTGCCGTCGGGCAGCATCGGACCGGGACCGGCGCGCTCCAGCAGCTTGGGCAATTCGGCAAAGCAGGTGGGGGTATAGCCCTTGGTCGTCGGCGGCTCACCGGTGGCCAGACCGATCTCACGCTGGGCCATGGCAAAGCGCGTCACTGAGTCCATCAGGCACAGCACTTCCAGCCCCTGATCGCGCAGAAACTCCGACAGGGCCAGCGTCATATAGGCCGCCTGACGGCGTTTCAGGGCGGGCTCATCGGAGGTGGCGACGACGACGATGGCGCGGGCAATGCCGGCTTCGCCAAGGGTTTCTTCGACAAATTCGCGCACTTCGCGGCCGCGTTCGCCGATCAGCCCGACCACCACCGCATCACAGGCCGCTTCGCGCGCCAGCATGGACAAAAGCACCGACTTACCCACACCGGAACCGGCGAACACCCCCAGTCGCTGACCGCGGCAGCAGGTGGTAAAGACGTTCATCGCCCGCACACCGAGGTCGAGGCGCTCCCCCACCCGCGCGCGCGAATGGGCGGGCGGCGGCGCGGCCTTCAACGGGTAGCCGATTCCGCCCTTAGGCAGGGGCCCCAGCCCGTCGATGGGATCACCGAAGGCATCAATAATCCGCCCCAGCCAGGCCGTTGAAGGATAGACCTTGGCCCCTTCGTTGGAGATGCGGATTTCGGCACCGGGGGCGACGCCTTCGACCGGGCCAAAGGGCATCATCAGGGCGCGGTCTTCGCGGAAGCCGACGACCTCGACGGGCAGGGGAGCATCGTGGCGGCGCATGATCTCACAGCGCGAGCCCACCTCCATGAACGACATGCCGCCCTTGGCTTCGATCAGCAAGCCATTGACCACGGCCACACGGCCATAGACCTGCATCGGGTCGATATTGCGAGCGGTATGGAGAAGGTCCTGCATGGCGGTGAGTATGGTGAACGGGGCCTTAAGAAAGGTTAACGCTTTTAAACCTTGCTCAACCAACGTAACGCCAAAAAACTTACCCCTTGCAAGCAGGCCTGCAAGGGGTGGACGATCTAGCTTACGGAATGGCTACCGTTGACACACGGCATTTAGCGACTCTGTGAGGTTTTGTCAATTTAAAAGTGAAAGTCACGGTTTTATCAAGCGTTGGCGCAATCACTAAATAGCATCACTCGGCGAGGTACAATATGCTATAAATTTGACGCCAATGTGCTCATTGCAAGTGCGTGGAGAACCACTTTTCTGATTTCTTTTAGGTCATCAGAGGAAATCTTTACAGTCTCTCTACGCCCGGCGACATAGGGGCGATCCAAGCGTTGATTGCTTACCGTTGTTATAAGGTCGCCCTTTACCCAACTATCATCATTTGGGTCGAGGAAAGGGTATGTGCCGGCTGCAATCTTGTGATGAATTTTTGTAGGCGTTCTTGGCGCAACGGTAGATAGCGGAACAACTGTAGTCAGTGCTGTAGTGGAATTTATCACAATGACCTGACGCTGTTTATAGATTTCCGGTTTTACGGCCAATGGCCCCTTCATTATGCCAGGTGGTATAATCTGGTCTGGATTAGGACCAAATTCGCACATTAATACTTGACCAGGTGACGGGCGTATTCCTTGTGGCAAAGCCATTATTTCCCCCAATTTGCCAACTCACCTCTGTATTATAGAGACAAAATGCAAGCTGATTGCAAGTGGGAGTGCGGAGTTATAAAACTATTTGGAGGGGGGATCGATGCGCGCCTATTATACCGCCGACCGGGACAAATTCTTCAGCGATTCCGATGATCAGATTCTCGGTGAACTGGCGCGCGCCAATACCTTTGCGCTCGACCTTGAACAGAAGGGCGCGTGGCTTCAGCAGATACGTATTCTGCGCAATGCTTTGACGACGATCGACGCCTTCACCCTCTATTTTGAGTTCACCATCCCGCGCATGGGTAAACGCGCCGATGCGGTGGTGGTCATCGGCGACTGTATCTTCATCATCGAATTCAAGGTGGGCAGCGAAGGCTTTGACCGCCATGCCATTGAGCAGGTCGAAGACTATGCGCTCGATCTGAAAAACTTCCATGCGGGCAGCCATCACCTGTCGATCGTACCCATTCTGGTGGCGACGCGGGCCAAGACGTCGCCGCTGTCGCAGCCGGAACTGGCGCTCGATCAGGTGTCGAAGCCACTCCTGTCCAGCATCATCGACCTCGGTGACATCCTCCGGCACGTGGCGGCGCAGCACCGTCACCGGCGTCTGGATGTTGTCCAGTGGGCGTCCAGTGGTTATCGCCCGACCCCGACCATTATCGAGGCGGCGCGAGCCCTTTATGCGCGGCACGACGTCAGGGATATTGCGCGCTCAGACGCCGACGCCATCAATCTCAGCCGCACGCAGGATTTTATCGCGGGGGTGATTGAGGACGCCAAATCGCACCATCGCAAAACAGTCTGTTTGAGGTGGTCCCGGAAAATCGGACAAGGTGCTAAGCTTGTGTCGTTCTCTGAGAAGGACGAGACAAATGACAGGCAAACGCACGAAGTATTCGGGTGATTTTAAAGCGAAGGTGGCGC
>NZ_JAIXSV010000288.1 GCF_027484505.1 Asticcacaulis sp. | reverse complement strand
GCCATTGTGCCCTGGCCGCAGTTGCATCGTTCTGGGCAAAGGCGGTGCCGATAAAGGCCGCCACGACGCGACGGCCCTGCTTGCCGGCATGGGCCAGGACGTTTCGCATGAAATGTACACGGGGGCCGTTGAAAAAGCCTGCCATCGGTGATTCCCTGTCCTGGCAAGCCGGTGATGGGAGGCGGGGATGCTGGTGCAGCGCGGTCCTGAGCAGTACGAGTTCTTCGCTGGCTCTCTGCGCGACCTTGTCCCTGGCGACCACGTCCTGGCCCGCGTGGGCCGTGTCCTAGACCTCTCATGGCTGCGGGCGGAGGTCGCCGACCTCTACAGTCCGGACAACGGCCGACCGGGTATCGACCCGGAGGCGGCACTGCGGCTCATGCTGGCCGGGTTCCTGCTCGGTATCGTCCACGACCGCCGCCTGATGCGGGAGGCCGCTGTCAACGTCGCGATCCGCTGGTTCGCCGGCTACGGCCTGACCGAGCGCCTGCCAGACCATTCCAGCCTTACCCGCATCCGCCAGCGCTGGGGCGAGTTGCGGTTCCGGCGGGTGTTCGAGAGGACGGTCCAGGCCTGCTTAGCCGCCAAGGTGGCCAAGGGCGAGGTGGTCCACGTCGACGCATCCCTCATTCGGGCCGACGTCAGTTGGGAGGCCCTGGCCAAGCGCTGGGTCGACAGAGTGGGCGAGGAGAATCCCGTGGACGAGGCCGAACGGGATTCCAAGAAGACAGGCAAGTACAAGAAGGTCTGCACCACTGATCCCGACGCCAGCATGGCGACCAGCGATCGACGGCAACGCTTGGAACCCTCCTACAAGCAACACACGGCCGTGGACGATGAGGCCGGGGTGGTGCTGGACGTGCACGTCACCACGGGCGAGGACAACGAAGGCGCGGAACTGGTGCCTGCCCTCGACAGGGTCGAGGCGCTAACTGGCGCCAAGGTGTCCACCGCCACAGCGGATGCCGGCTACGCCTACGCCAAGGTCTATGGGCAGTTGGAGCGCCGTGGGACCCAAGCCGTGATTCCGCCCAAGGCCGAGCCGATCCGCTCGCCGGTACCCATGCGCCGGTTTCGCTACGACGCCCGCCACGACATTCTGAAGTGCCCGCGCGGCAAGGTCCTGAAAGCGGGTCGGGCGGTGAAGCACGGCCGGTTCTTCACCTCGCGCGCCCGGGATTGCAGGCGTTGCGACCTGCGTAAGCTGTGCCTTTCGGGCAGCCGGGCCAACAAGGCCATGGTGGTCGGAGATGACTACCCGGCGCTGCTGCGGGCGCGCCGACGCCGGGAGCAGTGGACAGACATGGACCGTGAACTCTACCGCCGCCACCGTTGGAAGGTGGAGGGCGTCCACGGCGAGGCGAAGAGCTGGCACGGACTCGCCCGCGCCGTGCGCCGGGGCCTCTGGAACATGCGGGTGCAGGCCTATCTGGCCGCCGCCGCGATCAACCTCAAGCGGCTGGCCATGGCCGTACTCGTGTTTTGGGTGGCGCTGACCCGTGCCGCCGACGCCGTCACCAACACACGAACCGCGGTTGCCTCATTCGCCCAGCGGCCCGCCTGAGCCTGAGAGGGGATATTCAACGCCCCCCGCGTGCATTTCATGCGCAATGTCCTGGCCCATGCCGGCAAACAGGGCCGCCGTGTCGTCGCGGCCTTTATCGGCACCGCCTTTGCCCAGAACGACGCCGTATCGGCCAGGGTCCAATGGCGGCAGGTCGCCGATCAACTGCGCCCCAAGGTGCCCAAGCTGGCAACCCTGCTGGACGAGGCCGAGAATGACGTGCTGGCCTACATGACCTTTCCCCGCGAACATCGGGCCAAGATCCACAGCACCAACCCCATCGAACGGCTGAACGGCGAGATCAAGCGCCGAACCGACGTCGTCGGCATCTTTCCCAATGAGGCCGCCATCACCAGGCTTGTCGGTGCTATCCTGTTGGAACAGAACGATGTGTATGGACCGCCCCACCCTTGCAAGGATTTTGTGGAGTGCTGATGATGAAGCCGGCGCTTGCGGTCGTGTATCCGGCCTGTCAGCGCGGTGTCTCGACCGCTGGCCTTGATGGTATCCGCGGATCGGCCGCCTGACAAATGGACGGGCTATGACGCCCGCATCGTTTCAAGGGCCTTTGCCGATCCCGGTCTGACCGGTTCGCCATCACTCTCCACTTCCCTCGCAAGCCGGGACACCCGCAGGGCGGGGTCCGTGCCGGCTATGCCGCCATCGCCGGCGTCCATGGCCGATAAGCGGCCTCACGCGACAGCATGGCCCATACGATCCGTGCCGTCTTATGGGCAACGGCTGTCGCCGCTACCGGGATGGGCCGTCGCCCGACCAGAGCCTTCAGCCATGGCCGTAGGACGACACCGGGCCGTTTGGTCAGTCCGACCAGCGCCCGCGCCCCGTGGATCAACAGCGTTCGTAGATATCGATCACCGCCCTTGCTGATGGCACCGATACGCTGGCGATCACCGCTGGCCCGAATGCGGGGTGTCAGACCCAGCCAAGCGGCAAAATGCCGTGCAGACTGGAACTGTTTGCCGTTACCCACAGCGGCTACCAACGCTGAGGCCGTCAGCGGGCCGATCCCGGGTATTTCCGCCAGACGCTGACTGGCAGTGTTCGCCTCGTGCCAGGTCAAAATCTCTGCCTCGACTGCCTCAGCCCGCTCCCGCAACTCGTCGACATGTTCGAACAAGCTTGTGATTGCCTGTCTTGCTTCCTCCGGTACGGTGTCCTTATCAGCTTGGAACAGTCGACGGCGAAGATCCTCCAATCTGGCTGTGCCCTTGCCGGCGACCAGCCCGAATTCCCCCAGGAGACCGCGAAGCGCATTGATGGTGGCCGTACGCTGCCGAACAAGCAGGGCGCGGGTCCGATGCAGGGCCAGAACCGCCTGCTGGGAAACGCTTTTGATCGGTACGAACCGCATGTTAGGCCGGCCCACCGCCTCGCAGATCGCCTCGGCATCGGCGGCATCCGTCTTGTTGCGCTTGACGTAGGGTTTCACATATTGCGGCGGAATCAGCCGAACCTCATGGCCCAACCGGGTCAACTCCCGCGCCCAATGATGAGCGCTGGAACAGGCCTCCATGCCGACAAGACAAGGGGGCAGCTTGGCAAAAAATCCCGCTAGTTGCCCTCTGGCCAGCCGCTTGCGCAATACCGGCTGACCTGCATTGTCCACGCCGTGGACCTGGAAAACCGACTTGGCGATATCAAGACCGATCATCTGCACAGACATGGCATGCCTCCTGATGTTGGTACCGTCATTGCCCCGTTGCAGAGATATGGAGATGAGGGGCGGTCCATGCCATCAAATGGACCGTACAGCGCGCCCGTTACATGACACTGGAAACAATCGCCCCGCTCAGCGATGAT
>NZ_JAIXSV010000369.1 GCF_027484505.1 Asticcacaulis sp. | reverse complement strand
TTCCTGTTTCCCGGCGCGGGCATTGTGCTGTTTGCCCTGCTGACGCCCGCCGGGCGGCAGTTGTGGACGCGCCCCAAATTCTGGGCGACCGGAGGCGTGGCGACGCTGGGGCTTTTGCCGTCGCTGCTCTACAACGCCTTCAACGACTGGCCCGCCATCGCCTTTCACCTCACCAACCGCCCGGTGTGGCGGCCGGAACTGAAGCTGATGACGGCCTTCCTCAATCAGCAGATCGCGCTGGTTTCGCCGGTCTTCTTTGCCGGCCTGATCTTTGCGGCCAAGACGCTGTGCTGGGACAAGCGACGCACGCCTCTGGCGCTTCTGGGCATCGTCGGCGTGTTTATCTTTGCCTTCTATTTTGTTCAGTCGCCCGCCAATGCGCAGATCATGCCGCACTGGCCGTTTCTGGCCTATGTGCCGTTGGTGGTGGGCCTGCCCGGTGTGCTGATAGGTTTCGTGGATGCGGCCAAAACCATGGGCGCGCGCCGTCTGCGTCAGGGGGCGCTGGCGCTGGGGCCCCTTCTGGCGCTGGGCGTCGGTATTGGCATCACCGTCTACGAATACGCCTGGGCGCATACCGAAAAGCTGCCGTGGCAGTGGAAGCAGATCAACTTCATGCGCAACGAAGACTGGACTGTGCTGCACCCGACGCTGATCGAGGCCGAGGCGCTGGCGCGGCAGCAGTTTGGTCCCGAAGTGGCCGTGGCGGTGTCGGGCCACGTCCCGGCGGTGCGTCTGGAATTCCCCAATAGGCCGACGCGCACCTTCTATACACTGGGTGAACCCTATGACCGCTTTTCGCGCTTTGGCACGGCGCGTCAGACCTGGGGGCTGGGGCTTAGTGATCTGATCAAGGCTCAGGCGGGCAAGGGCGTGGTGCTGGTCCTGCCTGATCCCAGTTATCTCTACCATCAGCCGGAGGAGCTGAGCTTCCGCCGCGACCTGTGTCAGCGTTTTGACGACCTGATGCTGTATAAGCGCGTTGAACTGCCGCCGGGGCGCAATGTGGTGGCGTTTTACACCGGGCGCCTGCGCAAAGACGCCGTGAAATCGCCGCCCGCGCCGTGCGCCCTGTTGCCGGAGCTGTATATCGCGCAGCCGCCGCGCGGGCAGTTCCTTGATGCCAATGCGCAGACCAACTATTTCGGTATCGCCGCCGATACTCAGGGCGTGACGCGCGTCGATATTCTGATCGATGGCAAGCCGGTGACGCAGGCCCATTACGGCCTTGATCCGGAAGGCTTCAAGACGCCCGACGCCCTGCGCTATGACCCTAACTGGCCGAAGCTGCAATTTGATTTCAAGCTGGATAGGGCCGGGCTAACACCGGGGCCGCACACCCTGTCGCTGCGCGCCACGCGCACTGACGGCACCACGGTCGAAGGGGCGGAAAAGTCCCTCTACATTAACAAATAGCCGCCGCTCCCGAAGCGGGCTATGCTGCGCAAAAAAGGGAGGCTCCGCGTGGGGGTAAAACGGCCAACATCCTTTGACATAGCGGCGCTGGCCGGCGTTTCGCAGGCCACCGTGTCGCGCGCGCTCAGCCACTCACCGGCGGTGTCCGAAGAGGTGCGAAAGCGTGTCTTCGAAGCGGCGCAGCAGCTCAACTACACGGTCGATGTCAATGCGCGCAAACTGCGCTCAAAGAAGATCAACACCATCGCCGTGCTGATTTCCGAAGACCTCGATCAGGACAATCCGATCAACCCGTTCTTCGTGCCGCTGCTGGGGGCCATCCTCAAATATGCCGGGCAGAGGGGCTATGACGTCCTGACCTCGCTGCAACAGCAGAGCGCCAGCTGGAGCAACGATTATGGCTTTGCGCGGCGTGCCGATGGCCTGATCCTGCTGGGCTATAAGGACTATGACGACTATGTGCGCAAGGCCGAGGGCTTAAGCGACATCGGCGAACCGTGGGTGGTCTGGGGGCTGGTGCAGCCGGGAGCGGGGCACAGTGTGGGCTCGGATAATGCGCAGGGGGCCTATGAGGCCGTGTCGCACCTGATCCGGTTGGGACGGCGGCGCATCGCCTTTCTGGGTGAGGCCTCCTCCAGCCACCCGGAGTTTCGTGACCGCTATGACGGCTATGCGCGGGCGCTGCGCGAAAACGGCCTGAGCCTGGATGACGACCTGCTGGCCGACTGCTTTATCTCGCGCGAAGACGGGGCGGCGGCGGTGGCGCGGCTCATGACACGCGGGGCCGAGTTTGATGCGGTGTTTGCCACGGCGGACCTGCCGGCGATCGGGGCCATGCAGGCGCTCCAAAAACAGGGACGGCGCGTGCCGCAGGACGTGTCGGTGATCGGCTTTGATGACCTGTGGGCGGCGGCCTGCACCACACCGGCGCTTTCGACCGTGCGTCAGGATACGACGGCGGCGGCGCGGGCGCTGGTCGATGCGCTGGATCGCATGATCGCCAATGAACCGGTCGAGCCAGTGCGCGTGCCGACCCGACTGATCATCCGCGAAAGCTGTGGCGGATAGCCAAAAAATAACCCCGTGCGACGGGAGACGCGCAGCGGGGTTAAAAGGTCAGGTTTGAGAAGAAACCATTCCAGGGCTGAAATGGCGGTTCCGCCGCGTTGCCACGGGCAGAAGGGGTATCAGGGGGGAGTCGTTCTGTGTGTTGTCCCTGTAAAATCGTTTGACTGGAAACTAGGTTGCGGGGCGCGCAGCGGCAATCTGAATACGTATTCAACAAGAGCCGCGTCGTTCTGAATACGTATGCACGCACCGTCGGCGGGGCGGTGTGCTAACCACAGGACAAATCACAACAGCGACAAAACACAGGGAGACAGACGATGACAGTTCGCGCAAAGCGCTTTAGCCTTAGAGCGTTCGTCGGCTCAGTTGAGCCGCCGTATCGCTCTAATTTTTTATCTGGTCGCGCAATTTTTCCGAAAAGTGGTGCCCACTTTATCGGATTGCGCTTTAGTACGCCAGTTTTGATGGGGCTTGCCATGACGCTTACCGCTACGACCGCAACGATCGGCTGGGCCCC
>NZ_JAIXSV010000161.1 GCF_027484505.1 Asticcacaulis sp. | reverse complement strand
GGTCGTTACTGTCTTCCTGTCGGGCCGTCCGATGTGGGTGAACCCGGAAATCAACGCCTCTGACGCCTTTGTCGCGGCCTTCCTGCCGGGCAGCGAAGGTGGCGGCGTGGCCGATGTGCTGATCGGCGACAAGGCGGGCAAGGCGCGCAACGATTTCAAGGGCAAGCTCAGCTTCTCCTGGCCGAAATTCGCCAATCAGCAGCCGCTGAACCTCAACACGCCGGGCTATGACCCGCTGTTTGCCTATGGCTACGGCCTGACCTATGCCGATAAGGGCGACCTTCTGCCGCTGTCCGAAGACTCCGGTCTGAAAGACGCCGGTGTCGTCAATGTCGATACCTACTTCAATGCCGGTCGCGTGCGTGCGCCGTGGAAGTTCTACCTCGCCGACGCCGATGGCGCGGTGGCGGGCGATCACGGCACGATCAGGTCGCCGAAGGGCGTGGTCACTCAGGCCACGGTCGATGCCGGGGCTCAGGAAAATGGCCGCCTGCTGACCTTTACGGGGCAGGGCAAGGGCGAGGCCTATTTCGCCAGCGACGTGGTTGACCTCAGCCGTCAATCGACCGGTGAACTGGCCATCTCCATCACCTATAAGCTCGATGCGGCCCCGACCGGACCGGTACATCTGGCGCTGGGCCGTGACCGCTTTGTCTTCCAGGAAATGGATGTCGCCAGCCTGCTGAAGGCCGACGGTCAGTTCCATACGCTGAAGGTCAAGCTGAACTGCTTCGCCGCCATCGGTCAGAATATGGCCCAGATCGGCATGCCGTTTGCGCTGCGTTCGGAAAAGCCGCTGAAACTGACCTATACGGCGGTCAAGCTGGCCTCCAACGAAGGCGATGCGGTCTGCCCGAAATAGGCCGAACCGACGGGACTGAAAACCAGACGCGGTGGGGTTCACTCCACCGCGTCTTTTTTTGAGCGGTGCCGGTCGCCTTTTGCTGACGATTGCACATTGCCAAATTCTAAATTTCGATTAATTGTGTGACAATTGCTGCGCAACAGACGCCGCAAAAAACACACAGGGGGCATTCATGCTTTCAGGTTTCCTGCCCGCCACCAACATACTGGCGGACGTCGATCTCTATATCCTGCTGGCCTATATTGTCGGCATCTTCATTCTGGCGCAGGTGGTGTCGCGCCGCAAGTCCAGCGAGGCCGTGACCTCAAAGGGCTACTTCCTCGCCGGCAATCAATTGCCGTGGTGGGCCATTGGCGCGTCGCTGATCGCCGCTAATATTTCGGCTGAACAGATCATCGGCATGTCGGGGTCCGGCTTCCGCATCGGTCTGGCCATCGCCTCCTATGAGTGGATGGCGGCGATCACCCTGATCATAGTCGGGAAATACTTCCTGCCGGTCTTTATCAAGAATGGCGTCATGACCATGCCGGGCTTCCTTGAACAAAGGTTCGGCCCCAGCGTGAAGTACCTGATGGCCGTTTTCTGGCTGGTGCTTTATGTTTTTGTCAACCTGACCTCGATCCTGTGGCTGGGGGCGACGGCGATTTCGGGCGTGACCGGCGTGGAGCCCATCTATGCCATCGTCGCCATCGGTATCTTCGCCCTGGCCTATCAGATCAATGGCGGGCTTAAGGCCGTCGCCCTGACCGACATCGTGCAGGTGGCCCTGCTGATCCTTGGTGGTCTGATCATCGTCTATATCTCGTTCTCGAAGATCGGCGGTGATGCGGGTGTGATGGGCGGTCTGCATACCCTCCACACGCGCTTCCCGGAGCATTTCGACATGATCCTGTCGAAGGACTCGCCCTTCTATAAGGACCTGCCGGGTATTGCCGTGCTGGTCGGCGGCCTGTGGATCATGAACATCTCCTACTGGGGCTTCAACCAGTACATCATCCAGCGCGCGCTGGCGGCCAAGTCGCTCAATGAGGCGCAAAAGGGCATTGCCTTCGCCGCCTATCTCAAGCTGCTGATGCCGGTCATCGTGGTGTTTCCGGGCCTTGCGGCCCTGATTCTCGCGCCCAATATCGAAAAGGCCGACCACGCCTATCCGGCCATGATGCAGCTTCTGCCCAGCGGTCTTCTGGGCCTTGTTTTCGCGGCGCTGGTGGCGGCGATCATCGCCTCGCTGGCCTCGAAGATCAATTCGATCTCGACCATCTTCACGCTCGATGTGGTGGCCCCGCTGAAAAAGGAGATTCCGGATCAGAAGCTGGTGACGATTGGGCGTATCGCCTCGGTCGTCTCGGTGATCGTGGCCATGGCCGTGGCGCAGCCACTGCTGGGCAAGACCGATCAGGCCTTCCAGTTCATTCAGGAGTTCACCGGCTTCTTCACGCCGGGCATCGTGGTCATCTTCGCTCTGGGCATGTTCTGGAAGCGCTGTTCGACCGCCGGGGCCTTTGTCGCCGTCGCCGCCTCGGTCATCCTTTCGACCGTGGCCAAGTACGTGCTGCCCGATGTGCCCTTCATGGACCGCGTCGGCTATGTCTTCCTGGCGTCTCTGGCCCTGTGCGTGCTGGTATCGCTGATCGTGCCGAACAAGAAGCCGGTCTCGACCCTGACGCTGGAAGGGGTCAGCTTCAAGACCTCAACGGCGTTCAACATACTGGCGATTGGCGTGGTGATCGTGCTCGTCGCCCTCTACGGCTTGTTGTGGTAGGGATAGGCGGAAACAAAAGGAGAAGCGCCTCGCTTGCGGGCGCTTTTTCGTTTTTACACATAGCGCGGCAACGGAATCTGAGCGTTCGTGACGTTTGATGAGCGATAAACGCACGCTCAGGGAAGATACCGTGACCTCCAAGACTCTCAGAACCGTCCTGCCGCTGCTTCTTCTGCTGGGCGCCTTGCCTGCGGCGGCTGAGGTGACGGCGATCCGCGCCGACGGGCGGCTGACGCTCACTAACGGCCTGATCGAAGCGGTGATCGACACCAATGGTGATGTGGTGTCGTTCAGGGACCTGCGCGGCACCCCGACCGAGCTGATCCAGAGCGGGCAGAAACTCTACTGGGACGCCAATGCCGAGTCGTTGGGCACGACCGCTACGCCGCCGCCCAAAAAGGGCTATTACCGCCCGTCACCCGCCGACACGAAAGTCGAGCTGGTCACGGCGACGGCGGCTCTGGCCGATGTGAAGATCAGCAGCGGCCCGACCGAACATTTTCCGTTCAAGGCCGAGCGCCATTACGTGATGAAGGACGGCCTGCCGGGGCTCTATGCCTATGTCGTCTTCCGCCACCCGGCCGATGTGCCCGCCGCGCGTTTGTGGCAGACGCGTTTTGTTTTTCGCACCTCGCCGCAGGTGTTCAATGCCTGGAGCATCGCGCGCGACAAGCTGATCCGCATTCCGCGCGCCGAAGTGACGCAGAAGCTGATGGACGCCACCTTCCGGCTGGCCGACGGGACGGTGAAGACGAAATATCTCAACTCGGTCTATTGGGGCGATGTCCCGGCCTATGGCACGCTGTCGGTGGAGCCGGGCCAGAGCCGCGGTATCTGGATGATCGAGCCGTCGCCGGAATATCACAATGGGGGCCCGATCAAGCAGGGCCAGACCGTGCACGACGATGTGCTGTTGCGCGTGCTGCAATCCTCGCATTTTGGGGCAAAGTCAGTGGACGTTCAGGCCGGGGAGGCGTGGTCCAAGGTCTATGGCCCCTTCCTCATCTACGCCAATCAGGCGACAACGCCGGGTCGTCTGTGGTTCGATATCGACCGGCAACTGGCGGCGGAAAAGGCGCAGTGGCCCTATGACTTCGTCAGCGCCCCCGAATACGCCCGAACGCGCGGTACGCTGACCGGTGAGGTGCGCTTGAACGGGGCGGCGGCGGGCAAGAGCCGGGTTATCCTGTCTGACCCCGGTGCCGTCTGGTCCGACAGCGGCAAGGGCTATAACTACTGGGGTGAGGTCTATGCCGACGGGCAGTTTCGCATCGAAGGTATTGCGCCCGGCACCTACGCGCTGAGCGTCACCGGGGCGGATCAGCCCCACGACCTGAGCGGTCGCACCGTGACCATCCGTGCCGGTGAGCAGGACACGGGCACGATCTTCTGGGAGAAGGAATCGCACGGCAAGACCCTGTGGCAACTGGGCACGTTTGATCGTCAGGCGGCGGAGTTCCGCAATGGCGACGAAGCACGCGGCTATCAGATGTTCACACTCTACCCGCAGCAGTTTCCGAACGATGTCGATTACACCATCGGGCGCAGCGTCGCGGCGCGCGACTGGAACTACGCGCACTGGTCCTGGTACATGACGGACCCGGCCTGGCACCTGCGTTTCAAGGCGGCACCGCAAGCGAGGAAGGGGACGCTGACCATCGGTATCGCCTCGGCGCAACCGGCAAAGGGCAGGTTGACGGATGTGCGCGTGGCCCTGAACGGTCAGGAGATCGGGGCCATCCGCCTGCCCAAGACCGGCACAGCCGGTTATCGCGGCGGCGTGCAGGATCAGAATTATAACGTCGTGACCTTCACCTTCGATGCGTCTCTGCTGAAGGCCGAGAATGACCTGACCTTCCGCCATGCCGATGGGCAGGTGTTTGATCCGGCCCTGATCAAGGCCGCCGAAAGTACCGCCGCTGATGACGATCAGACCCCCGGCACCGCCGCGCCGGGTCAGGTGATGTACGACGCCATTAAACTGGAAGTGCCGTAATTTCGATTGCACCTCTCGTCGTCGCGCGTTAGCTTTTCGCATCTGCGAAGAGGTGACGTATGCGGTTCTGGGGCCTCTGTCTGGCGATGGTGATGAGCGTAATGATGACGATGACGGTGCAGGCGGCGGCCTATCTAGATAAGACCCCGCGCATCGGCGTCATCTCGGCCTTTGAGCCGGAATGGCAGGCCCTGATCGGGCGGCTGAAAGACCCCCAAAGCTACAGCCTCAACGGCATGAAGTTCGTCACCGGCACGCTGGAGGATAAGCCGGTCGTGCTGACCATGTCGAGCATGTCGATGGTCAATGCGGCGATGAATACGCAACTGCTTATTGACCGCTTCCACGTCGAGCGCATCGTCTTTTCGGGCATAGCCGGGGGCATCGACCCGTCCCTGAAGATCGGCGACGTGGTGGTGCCGGCGCGCTGGGCGCAGTCACTGGAAACCATTATGGGACGCCAGACCGCGACAGGCTTCGTCAAGCCGGACTGGCTGACCTGGGCCCCCGACGGCATGGAAGCCTATGGCATGATCATCCCCAATTCGGTGGTGGTGGGCAGTGCGAAACACGCGCCAGCGCCCAAGGTGTGGTTTGAGGCCGATCCGGCCATGCTGGCGGTGGCTGCTAAACTTGAGCAGACCGAACTGGCCCACTGCACGGCGGACGGACGCTGTCTTGATCACAGGCCGCAACTGCATGTGGGTGGGGATGCGGTGTCGTCGCCGGCCTTTGTCGATAATGCTGATTACCGCGACTATCTGCACCGTGCGTTTAATGCCCGTGTGGCGGATATGGAAAGCGCGGCGGTGGGGCAGGTGGCCTTTGCCAATGACGTGCCGTTTATCGTCTTCCGCAGCCTGTCCGATCTGGCGGGCGGGGACGAACACGCCAATCAGATGGCGACCTTCATGGCGCTGGCCTCGGAAAATTCAGCCGCGGTGGTGTGCCGGTTTATCCGCGCCTTGCCGGCAAAATAAAGGTCGCAAGGCGCTTGCGTGTTCATACCTCCCCAGCTTGCTGGGGAGGGGGACCGCACGAAACGGCGCCGCCGTTGAGATGCGGTGGTGGGGGCTTTGTTTTGCGGTACAAAATTTCAGCTTGCGGAACATTGTCCGCCGGACGCTAATGAAACCGATTTTGTGTGTGGGGACGATATGGGCTTTCTCGACAGATATTTTGGCCTGAGCGCGCAGGGCACCACGGTGCGGACCGAGGTCATGGCCGGTTTCACCACCTTCCTGACCATGGCCTATATCGTGCTGGTCAATCCGGCCATCCTGTCACAGACGGGGATGCCGCTGGCGGCGGTGGCGGCGGCGACCTGCGCGTCGGCGGCCTTTGCCTCGATCCTGATGGGACTGGTGGCCAACTATCCGCTGGCCATGGCGCCCGGCATGGGGCTCAACGCCTATTTCACCTTTACCGTGGTCAAGGGGATGGGCCTGCCGTGGCAGACGGCGCTGGGCTGCGTCTTCCTGTCGGGCGTGTGTTTCCTGCTGCTGACGCTCGGCGGGGTGCGGCAGATGATCGTCAACGCCATACCGAAGCCCTTGTTCGCCGCCGTAGCCGGGGGCATAGGCCTGTTTATCGCCTTTATCGGTCTGAAAGAGGCGGGCATTATCGTCGCCAGCCCGGCCACCACCGTGGCGCTGGGTGACCTCAAAACACCCGCCCCGGCGCTGGCCCTGCTGGGGCTGCTGATCATTGCGGTGCTGAGCGCCTGGCGCATCAAGGGGGCGGTGCTGATCGGCATACTGGCGACCAACGCAGCGGCGTGGGGATTGGGGCAGGTGACCTATCAGCCGACGCCCTATGACCTCAAGGCGCTGACCGCCACAGCCTTTGCGCTGGATATTCCGGCGGCGCTCGATATCGGCAAGACGGGCTTCGGCATCCTTGAAATCATCTTCGTGTTTCTGTTTGTCGATCTGTTCGACAATGTCGGCACGCTGGTCGGCGTGTCCAAACGCGCCGGGCTGATGCAGCCCGACGGCAGCATCCCGCGCCTCAACAAGATCCTGTTCACGGATTCGATCGCCTCGATGGCCGGGGCGGTGATGGGCACTTCGACCGTCACCAGCTATATCGAAAGCGCGGCGGGCGTGGCCGAAGGCGGCCGCACGGGCCTGACGGCCGTGGTGACGGGGTTGCTGTTCCTTGTGGCGCTGTTCTTTGCGCCCTATGCGCAGTTCATCCCGGCGGCGGCCACGGCACCGGCCCTGATCATCGTGGGGGCGCTGATGATGGCCCCGCTGAAAGAGATCGACTGGGAAGACGCGGGCATCGCCGTCCCGGCCTTCCTGATTCTGATCGGGATTCCCCTGACCTTTTCCATCGCCAACGGGCTGGCCTTTGGCATCACGGCCTATGCGGTGATCAAGCTGCTGCGCGGTCAGGCGCGGCCTGGCGACTGGCTGTTGCTGGTTCTGGCCGGGCTGTTTGTGGCGCGTTTTATCTGGTTGTCTGCCGCTTAGGTTCGTCGGTGCCCGTCTTTTCAACGCGATTGGCGTCATAGGCCGCATCCGGGCCTTTGGCGGTGGGGCTGTCGCGGTTGGTGGCCGTAAAGGCGACGACAAATCCGATCAGGACGATCACAACGGCGATAATGCCCCACGGCAGACGACGGCGCGGCAGGTTACCGGGGCCTTCGGGGCCGCTACGGGTCAATTCGTCGCCGCGCGCGTGCAGCGGGTCTTCGGGATGGGTCATGGCGGGCTCCTGTATAAAGACTCTCAGGATGCGACCTGCGACCGTAAACCACAGTGCCGAATGCGGCCCCATTTGTAAGAATGCGCTATCGACAATCTGTGTTGCGTTGCATTCACAAACCCCATTGCGTTTGTAACTTTTGTTGAAGGGGCTTGCCGTTTAAGGCCTTGCGTTTTGCTGCATCGCAAACTAGATTGGGGGTGTTCAGTGCTTTGCGCTGATTGCCCTTCCTGGGCGTTTCCTCCCTGTAAACTTTAAGCCGCGCCGCAATGCGCGGCTTTTTTTTGCTCGAAATCCCGAAGGTGTTAGGCTGAGGTGACGATTTAAGATTTAATGTCGCTATTTTCTCCTCCCCATATCATGGGGAGGTGGCAGCGAGCGAAGCGAAGCTGACGGAGGGGTATAACCGTCCGTAAGATACCCCTCCGCCTCGTAAACTCGGCACCTCCCCATAAAATGGGGAGGAGAAAGATCGCAAAGGTTAATTCATCACCACTATCTAGCTTTTAGGCGGCAAATCGAAGTTCAGCGTCTTGCAGCCATTGCACGATGCGCAGCCCGAGTCGCACCCGGCGGCTGGTTTGGCAGCAGACTTAAACCCCAGACGGCGGGCCACGGCCTCGGCAGTTTTGGGGAACAGGCGGCGCGCCATCATGGCGGCAGCTATGGCCACAATGACGGCGACGATCAGGGTCTGCATCAGGTCGTAGCTCATCCCGTCACCATCTTCGTTACGCTGTAGGTCAGGAACGAGGCCAGATAGGCCAGAGCGAACAGGTAGCCCGTCGTCAGGCCCACGAACTTCCACGAATTGGTTTCGCGGCGGATGACGGCAAGCGTCGAAAGACACTGCGGCGCGAAGATGTACCAGGCGAGAAGCGAGAAGCCGGTGGCCAGCGACCATTGCGCGGCGACGGTGGCCTGCAACTGATTGGCCACGGCGTCTTCGGAGCCGGAAATAGCATAGACCGTCCCCAGCGCCGACACGGCCACTTCGCGGGCGGCCATGCCGGGGATCAGGGCGATACAGATTTCCCACGTAAAGCCGATAGGGCGGAAGATCGGCTCGATGGCGTGGCCGATCATGCCGGCGAAGGAATAGTCGATGGCCGGCTGTGTGGCGTTGGCGGGGGCCCGCGGGAAGGTGGCCAGCACCCACAACAGCGTATTGGCGGCAAAAATCACGCCCGTGATTCTCCGCATAAAGATACCCGCGCGCTCCCACAGGCCCAGCGCCAGATTGCGCGGATTGGGCAGGCGGTAGGCGGGCAATTCCATCAGCAGCATGGCCGGGCTCTTGTCCGTGCGCAGCAGCTTCATCACCCAGGCGACGATCAGGGCCGACAGGATGCCGGCGATGTACAGCCCAAACAGCACAAGGCCCTGAAAGCTGAGGACGCCCCACACCTGACGCTCAGGTATGAAGGCGGCGATCAGCAGGGCATAGACCGGCAGGCGCGCCGAGCAGGTCATCAGCGGCGCGATCATGATGGTGGTCAGGCGGTCGCGGATGTCGTGGATCGAGCGCGTGGCCATCACCCCCGGAATGGCGCAGGCAAACGACGACAGCAGGGGGATAAAAGCCCGCCCGGTCAGGCCCGCCCGCGCCATCAGCGTATCGAGCAGGAAGGCGGCACGCGGCAGATAGCCCGACTCTTCGAGCACAAGGATGAAGAAGAACAGGATCAGGATCTGCGGCAGGAAGACCAGCACCGAGCCCACCCCGCTGATCATGGCGTCGGCGATAAAGCTCTGCAACAGGCCTTCGGGCATGTGCGCGCGCACCATTTCGGCGGCCCAGCCAAACAGGCCCTCAATCCCGTCCATCAGCGGCGTCGCCCAGGCAAAGACGGCCTGAAACACGACGAACATCAGTAAGGCGAGGATGGGCAGGCCAAAGACCGGATTGAGCAGGACCCCATCCAGTTGGTCGTCGATCTTCGCCGTAAAGCTTGGCATGGTGACGGCGGCGTTGAGAATATCGCGCACTTCAAGGTGCACGTCGCGCTCCGTCTCGGCGATCTTCGGAGCTTCGATCGACTGCGTGTCGATATGGTCGATCAGGTGCTTTGCACCGCCCCCGGCAATGGCCACGGTCTGGATGACCGGAATGCCCAGCAGGGCCTGAAGCTTGTCCTGATCAATATGGATGCCGCGTTTGTGCGCCGCGTCCATCATATTGAGCGCCAGCACCATGGGGCGACCCAGCTTGCGGATTTCCAGCACAAAGCGCAGGTTGAGGCGTAGATTGGTGGCGTCGGCCACGCAGACGATCACGTCAGGCGCGCCGACTTCGGCCACCTTGCCCATACAGACGTCGCGGGTGATGATCTCGTCGGGGCCCAGCGCATCGAGGCTGTAGGCACCGGGCAGATCCAGCACCTGAATCACGCGGCCGGACGGGGCGGTAAAGCTGCCCTCCTTGCGCTCGACCGTCACACCGGCGAAGTTGGCGACCTTCTGGCGCGCGCCGGTGAGTTGGTTGAACAGGGCGGTCTTGCCGCAATTGGGGTTCCCAACCAATGCTATAGAAATGGGCGCGATCAACAGTCCGGACATCTCAGAACGCGCTCCTTACGCTGTACGCACCTGAACCCGGTCGGCTTCGGCGCGGCGCAGCGCGAAACGGGTAAAGCCAATCTGGATCAGCAGGGGTTCGGCCCCGAACGGGCCTTTGGCCACGACCTTCACCGGCTCATCGGCGACGAAGCCCAGTTCGCGCAGCCGGCGGCCCACGCGGTCATCGGCACCAAGGTCGGCGACATCGACCACGATGGCGGCGCTATGCAGAGGCAGATCGCTCAGTTTCATATCGGGAACGCGGGTCAGACTTGCAAGTGAGAATGATTATAAAGTGGCTCTTACGCAATTGAAACCGTCCTGACAACGGTTTTGTCCGTGGCCTGTGATCTCAGGCGTCAGGCAAACGGTTTCAGATGCAATAAAAACAAGCGACTGCGGGGCCTGCGGCGGATGGCTGCACCCTTTACGAACGCCCTCTCAGTGTTTAGGAAGCGCCTGTATCGCGGAGCTTGTTATGAATATCGACGCCTTCCCTCAGCTTGAAATCGTGCCGGTCACCGGGCCGATCACCGGCGCCGTGGTGGTGCCGGGGTCGAAATCCCTGACCAACCGCGCCTTTCTGGTGGCGGCGCTCGCCAAAGGGGAAAGCACGCTGTCGGGGGTGCTGACCAGCGACGATACGGTGCATATGGCCACCGCGCTGAAGCAGATGGGCGTCGAGATCGTAACGCTTGATGCCACCACCGTGACCTTGCGCTCGTCGGGCAAGCTGAAGGCCCCGGCCCAGCCGCTGTTTCTTGGCAATGCGGGGACGGCGACGCGCTTTCTGACGGCGGCGGTGGCGCTGGCCGACGGGACGGTGGTGATCGACGGTGACGACCATATGCGCAAGCGGCCCATCCTGCCGCTGGTCGAGGCCCTGACGCGGCTGGGGGTCGAGGTGTCGGCCCCGACCGGCTGTCCGCCGGTGACGGTGACGGCGCGCGGCGGCTTTTCCGGCGATGTCGTAGACATCGACGCCGGTTTGTCGAGCCAGTACGTGTCGGCGCTGCTGATGCTGGCGGCCTGCGGCAATAAGCCTGTCGAGGTGCGGCTGCGCGGCGATCACGGCATTGGCGGGCGTGGCTATATCGACCTCACCCTGGGCATCATGCAGGCCTTTGGCGCGAAGGTGTCGCAACCCTCTGACGGCGTGTGGCGCGTGGAACCGACCGGCTATGTGGCGGCAGACTACCCCATCGAACCGGACGCCTCCTCCTGCACCTATCTGTGGGCGGCTGAGGTGCTGACCGGCGGCCGGATCGACTTTCAGATGGACACGGCGGCCCTGACCCAGCCTGACGCCAAGGCGCGCGATGTCATCATGAGCTGGCCGCACATGCCCGCCATTATCGACGGCTCGCAGATGCAGGACGCCGTGCCGACGCTGGCCGTGCTGGCGGCGTTCAACCAGACGCCAGTGCGCTTTGTTGGCATCAGTAATCTGCGCGTCAAGGAATGCGACCGGGTGAGCGCGGTCTGTGATGGGCTGAACGCTCTGCACGCCGGTCTGGCCCACGAGGAGGGCGACGACCTGATCGTCCATGCCGATCCGGCGCTGATCGGGGCGACGACGAAAGCCGTGATCGACACGCACAATGACCACCGCATCGCCATGTGCTTCTCGCTGGCCGGGCTGATGATGTCGGGCGTGGTGATCGACAACCCGAAATGCGTGTCGAAGACCTTCCCGACCTATTGGGAGGTGCTGGAAAGCCTTGGCGTGGGGTTGAAGCATCCATAAGGTTTAGCCACTAAAAACACGAAAAGTCACGAACGCTGCGCGTGTGGGAGCGCTTCTGCCCGCAGGGCTATTTTCCGCCTGTGACGCACACAAGGGTCAGACACTTCGTGGTTAGACCGCGCGCAATGAAGTTCGTGTCTTTTCGTGTTTTTCGTGGCTAAATTTTTCTCCCCATGCCAGCATGACATCATGCAAACCCTTCGTCGTCTTCTGCTGATTGCGCTTGCGCTATTTGCCGTGCCGGCACTGGCACGGGCCGAAGAGATGCGGGTCGCCGTTGCTGCCAACTTCACCGACACAGCCAGACTGATCGCCACCGCCTTTGAAAAGAAGACCGGCCACACCGTCACCCAGAGCTTCGGGGCTTCGGGTCAGTTCTATGCGCAGATCAAAAACGGCGCGCCCTTCGATGTCTTCCTCAGCGCCGATGCCGAACGCCCGCTGCGCCTTGAGGCCGAGGGTTTGACCGTCAAAGGCACGCGCTTTGTCTATGCCTATGGTAAGCTGGTTTTATGGAGCGCAGATATGCGCGTGGACGCGAAGGGCGCGGTCCTCAGCAAGGGCACGTTTGACAAACTGGCGATTGCCGATCCGGCGGCGGCCCCCTACGGCGTGGCGGCGGTCGAGACCCTGACCCGGTTGGGCCTCTATGAGCGCTTGCAATCGAAGATCGTCAAGGGCGGCAATATCGCCCAGACCTACACTTTTGTGGCCACGGGGGCCGCGGAACTGGGGTTTGTCGCCCTGTCGCAGGTGCAGGGTAAGGGGGGATCGTCGTGGCGGGTGCCGGCCAACCTCTATACACCGATTGATCAGCAGGCCGTTCTGCTGAGCGCTGGCGCGAGCAACCCCGCCGCCAGAGCCTATGTGGCCTTTCTGCGCTCGCCGGAGGCCGTGAACATCATCCGTTCGCACGGCTACGAGGTCCGCTGAACTCATGTGGGAGGCCATCCGCGTCACCTTGCTGCTGGCCGCCGTGACCACGCCTCTATTGTTGCTGCTGGCGACGCCGCTGGCGTGGTGGCTGGCCAAAGGGACGGGGTGGTTCCGCGACACAGTGGCCGCCGTGGTGGCGTTGCCTATTGTCCTGCCGCCGACGGTGCTGGGCTTTTACCTGCTGATCGCGCTGGGGCCGCACAGCCCGCTGATGGTGGTGTTGCAGCCCTTCGGTGTCCGGACACTGGCCTTCACCTTTCCCGGGCTGGTCATCGGGTCACTGGTCTATTCGCTGCCCTTTGCCGTTCAGCCCATCCGCAATGCCTTCGAGGCCATGGGACCGCGCCCGCTGGAGGTCGCCGCCACCTTGCGTGCCTCGCCCTGGGATGCCTTCTGGTCGGTGGCCCTGCCGCAGGCACGGCGCGGCTATGTGACGGCGGCTTTGCTGGTTTTTGCGCACACCATCGGTGAATTCGGCGTGGTGCTGATGATCGGCGGGGCCATTCCCGGTCAGACCGAGGTCGTCTCCATCCGCATCTTTCAGGCGGTTGAACAGCTCAACTTTGCCGAGGCGCATCTGATCTCCGGCGGCCTGCTGGCCTTCTCGTTCGTCGCCCTGATGATCATGCTGGTCATCGACCGGCGCTTCGGCGCGCGCTCGGCGGGGATCAGGCCATGATTCAGGTCGATCTCAGCGGTACGGTGGGCGATCTGACGCTGTCGGTGCGCTTTGAGGCCGGGGCAGGGCTTACGGCGCTGATGGGGCCGTCCGGGTCCGGCAAGACGACGCTGCTGCGTGCGATTGCCGGGCTGGAGCGCCTGAGCGGGCGGGTGCAGGTGGGCGACGCCGTCTGGCAGGACGCGGATCGCTTCATGCCCGTACACAAACGCGCCGTCGGCTATGTGTTTCAGGAGCCCTCGCTGTTCAGCCATCTGTCGGTCGAAGGCAATCTCGATTTTGCCCTTAAACGCAGTCCGAAAACCGTCGATAAAACCGGAATTGTCGATCTGTTGCGCATCGGCGCGCTGTTGCCGCGTCAGGTCGAGCGCCTGTCGGGCGGGGAGCGGCAACGCGTGGCCATGGCGCGGGCCCTGCTGTCCGGGCCGGAGCTGCTGCTGATGGATGAGCCGCTGTCGAGCCTCGATCAGTCGGCGCGTGCCGAGATCCTGCCGCTGATCCGCGATGTGGCTGAGCGCGTGCCGGTGCTTTATGTCAGCCACGACCCGCTGGAGGTGGCGCGCCTGACGGGGCAGGTCATCTATATCCGAAATGGACGACTGGCTGAGCGCCCGGCGGTGACGCTGGAGGGCCTGTCTCAGGCGGAGATCGAAGCGCTGGCGATGAAGGCGTTGGGTTCATAATCTACACCTCCCTGCCAGCCGGAAGAAGGGATTACATCCCCGTCGAAATGGCGGCGGTGGCATCGGGCACTTTTTGCAGTTCCGAGGCTGCGACCTTGCCGACCGGAAAGCGGTCGTCGTCCCACACCACATGCACCATGTCGGAACCGCCTTTGTTGGCTTCGCCGGGCGGCACGATCAGGTTGTCATCGGCGGGGTCATGGCTGACCGTGCCGATGCCTTTTTCGGCGTGTTCGACGCGTTCGCCGTCCTCAAAGCTGTGCGGGGGAATGTCGTCGGTCATGGGTACGCTCCTTATCACAGAAGGGGCCATGATCGAAAAAGCGGCATAAGGAGGCAATGGTGTAAGGCGCGCTACGGCATATACTGCCCGCCATTGATGTGCACGATCTGACCGGTGACGTAGCCGCTCAGGCGATCGGAGGCCAGATAGAGCACCGTCCCCACACAATCTTCCGGCGTGCCGATGCGCCCCAGTTGCGTGGCGTTCTTCATCGCCTCCATGCGCTCGGCCGGCGTCGCCGCGTGGAAGGGCGTGCCGATGACGCCGGGCGCAATGGCGTTGACGCGGATGCCGCGTTTGGCCAGGTCGCGCGCCATGTGCCGCGTCAGATTGTGCACATAGGCCTTGGCGCAGGCATAGTGGCCGGACCCCGGCCCGCCGCCATCATTACCCGCAATCGAGCCGACATTGATGATGCTGCCGCCGCCTTGTTGTTCGATCAGCGGCACAGCGGCCTGAGAGGCATTGATCACCGCGCGCACATTGAGGTTCATCACCGTGTCATAAAGCGCGTCGTCGATTTCCATGAACGGGCGGCGGCCGCACAGGCTGCCGGCATTGTTGACGAGGATGTCGAGCTTGCCCAGTTTCTGCGCTGCGTCCTCGACCATGCCTTTGGCGGTTTTCGGGTCGGTCAGGTCGGCCTGCACGATCACCGCCGTGCCGCCTGCCGCGGTAATGGCGTCGGCCACGGCCTGCGCGCCTTCAGCATTCGAGGCGTAATGGATGGCCACCGCCGCGCCGCATTCGGCAAAGCCTTTGGCGACGGCGGCGCCTATGCCCGACGAGGCGCCAGTGATGAGTACGGATTTGCCTTTGAGGTCATTGAGCATAGGTGGTCCAGTCTTTGGTCGGCATCTGGGCCATCTGGCCCAGCGCCACGGGGGCGAGTTTGGCAAAGTCGGGATGGTGGTCAGAACCGGTCAGGGTAATAAAACGCACCCGGACCTTTGCGGCGATGGCGGCCGTGTTCAGCGCCTCGCCTTCGCTGAAAGGGATGATGTCGTCCGCCGTGCCGTGGATCAGCAGGAGCGGCACCTTGATCTGCGTCACGGCTTTGAGATTGTCAAAGCGGTCCGGCATGACCGCCCGCGCATAGGCCGGGGCCATGGCCGTCAGTGAGGTAAAGGTGCCGAGCGTCACCACCCCGGCAATCTCTTCGCGTGTCGCCGCATCGAGCGCCACGCCGCCGCCCAGTGAATGCCCGAACAGATAGACCGGCGCACCCGGTTGCAGGGTGCGGCCATAGGCGATGAAGGCAGCGGCATCGGCGCGCAGACCCGTCTCGCTGGGCGTGCCCGGATTGCCGCCATAGCCGCGATAGTCGGCAATCAGCAGTCCGTCACCCTGCTCAGCCAGCGGAGCAGCATAGCGGGCGGCGGTATAGCGGTTGCCCCCATTGCCATGAAAGAAGACGATCAGTCGCTTACCCGACTCGCGCGGCGGGTAATAATAGCCTTTGAGGCTCAGGCCATCGGCGGTGGTGACGCTGACCTCACGCGGGGCCTCACCCAGCCACTGTGCCGTAGCGGGCAGGGGATCGGGCATGTAGATATAGCTGCGCACCACGGGCGCGCAGGCACTGAGGCAGGTCACGGCCAGCACCGCCAGAATGGCGCGAACGACAGGTTTCATAAGGCTCCCACTGGATAGAGACGACGATGCGCCGTCTGCGCATTAATGAGCGAAAGTGAGCGACAGGCAAGGGGTGGCGGAGGTTTGTTCAAGGTTTCCTTTTGGCGGGTTTGATTTTCGGGGCCGCTCCGGTGTAGCCAAAAGAAAACCGGAGACAAAGCATGTGGCAACCGTCCGAACTCTATCCCGATCCGTCCGTCGAAAGCCTTGATCCGCGCTTCGACACATACCGCCTGTCGCTGGCGGCGGTGGAGTGGCTCTATGAGGGCACGCGCTGGGGTGAGGGGCCGGTGTGGTTCGGCGACGGGCGCTACCTGCTGTGGAGCGACATCCCCAATGACCGTATCCTGCGCTGGGACGAAGAGACGGGGGCGGTGTCGATCTTCCGCAAGCCGGCGCACTTCGCCAATGGTCACACGCGCGACCGGCAGGGGCGGCTGATCTCGTGTCAGCACGGCACGCGCAGCGTCACCCGCACCGAATATGACGGCACTATCACGACGCTGGCCAGCCATTATCAGGGCAAGCGCCTCAACTCTCCCAATGATGTGACCGACGCCATCGACCGGCCCAACGGCATCTGTTTTTCGCCGGATGAGCGGCTGTGCTATATCGCGCAGTCGGGCGAGCCCAAGCGCATCTGGGTGTTTGAGGTGGCGGGCGACAGCCTGACGAACGGGCGGGTGTTTGTCGAATGCGCGCCGGGTCAGCCGGATGGCTTCCGTTGCGACGAAGACGGCAACCTGTGGTGCGGCTGGGGCGGTGGGCCGGGCCTGAACGGGGTGCGCGTCTTTGCACCGGATGGCACGGCGATCGGCCATATCCACCTGCCCAATCGCTGCGCTAATCTGGTGTTTGGCGGGCGGGCCCGGAACCGCCTGTTCATGACAGCGGGGCAGTCGCTGTTTGCGCTTTATGTGAACACGCGCGGCGCATAGTACAGAAAATGGAAATTATTTCTGTAAAAAATTCATATATTTATATTTAAAATAAATTTTGGAAATAATTTCCGGAAAAATTGACCCCTGCGGCCATGAGCGGTTATCCTGAAATAACTTTAGGAGGAAAACCGCTATGGCCTACACCCCCGTCTCCGGTATCGAGGTTGATGACATCCTGTGGTGCTTTGTCCGCGAAGAGGCCTTGCCGGGCTCCGGCGTGGCTGAGGCGGCGTTTTGGGACGGGCTGGCGGGGCTTATTCGCGACTTCGCGCCGCGCAATGCGGCCCTTCTGGCGCAGCGCGACGCCTTGCAGGCGCAGATCGACGACTGGCACCGCGGCCACGCCTTTGAGCCGGTGGCCTATAAGGCTTTTCTGAACCAGATCGGCTATCTGCGGCCCGAACCGGCGCCGTTCACCGTCACGACGGCGGATGTCGATGACGAGATCGCGCGCCTGAGCGGGCCGCAACTGGTCGTGCCCGTGTCCAATGCCCGCTACGCCCTGAACGCCGCCAATGCCCGCTGGGGCAGCCTGTATGACGCCCTCTACGGCACCGATGTGCTGGGGCCGGTTCCAACGGCGGGCGGCTATGACGCCGCGCGCGGCGCGGCGGTGCAGGCGGCGGCCAAGGCCTATCTCGATGAATTCGTGCCGCTGGATGGCCTCAGCTACGCCGGTGTCACGGCCTATACGGTGGCGGACGGGCAGTTGCGGGCCAATGGCGCGCCGCTGAAAGACCCGTCGCAATTTGTCGGTTTCAGCGGCCCGGCCGACGCCCCGCAGTCGATCCTGCTGCGTCACAACGGCCTGCACATTGACATCCGTATCGACCCTCAAAGCCCGGTGGCCGATGCGGCGGGCGTCGCCGATGTCGTGCTCGAAGCCGCCCTGTCGGCCATTATGGACATGGAAGACAGCGTCGCCGCCGTCGATGCGACGGATAAGGTCGGCCTCTATCGCAACTGGCTGGGCCTGACGCGCGGCGATCTGAGCGAACAGTTCAGTAAGGGCGGTCAGGTGCAGACGCGCCGCCTCAATCCCGACCGCGCCTATACGACCCCCGACGGTCAGACCTTCACCCTGCATGGGCGTAGCCTGATGCTGGCGCGCAATGTCGGCCTGCATATGTACAGCGACATGGTGCGTCACAACGGTCAGGCCGTGCCGGAGGGGCTGATCGATCTGATGATCACCGCCCTGATCGCGCGCCACGACACCGGCCGCAACAGCCGCACGGGCTCCGCCTATATCGTCAAGCCTAAGATGCACGGGCCGGACGAGGTGGTCTTTGCCGTCGAAACCTTCGCCTTCGCTGAACGCGCCGTGGGCCTGCCCGAACGTACGCTGAAGATCGGCATTATGGATGAGGAGCGCCGCACCAGCGTCAATCTGAGGGCCTGTATCGCCGCCGCCAGGGACCGCGTCTTCTTCATCAATACGGGCTTCCTTGACCGCACGGGCGATGAAATCCATACCTCCATGGAGGCCGGTCCGGTCCTGCGCAAGGGCGAGATCAAGGGGGCCATCTGGATCAGGGCCTATGAGGACTCCAATGTCGATTGCGGGCTGATCGCCGGCCTGCCCGGCCATGCCCAGATCGGCAAGGGCATGTGGGCAGCCCCGGACATGATGGCCGATATGATGGCGCAAAAGATCGGTCATCCGAAGGCCGGGGCCTCGACCGCCTGGGTGCCGTCACCGACGGCGGCCACCCTGCACGCCCTGCACTATCACCGCGTCGATGTGGCCGCCGTGCAGGCGCAGTTGCGCGCCCGCCCGCGCGCCTCGGTCGATGACATACTGACGCCGCCACTGGCGACGCGGACCTATAGCCCTGAAGAGATTGCCGAAGAACTGGACAACAATCTACAGGGCATTCTCGGCTACGTCGTGCGTTGGGTCGATCAGGGCGTGGGCTGCTCCAAGGTGCCGGACATCCACGATGTCGGCCTGATGGAGGACCGCGCGACGTTGCGCATCTCCAGCCAGCACGTGGCCAACTGGCTGCAGCACGGCTGGGTGTCTAAGGCGCAGGTGTTGGAGCGCCTGAAACACATGGCCAAGGTCGTCGATGCGCAAAATGCCGGTGATCCCGCCTATCGCCCGATGGCTCCGGCCTATGACGGCGAAGCCTTCAAGGCGGCCTGCGACCTGTGCTTTGAAGGCGCGAAACAGGCCAATGGCTATACGGAGTTCATCCTGCACGACCGCCGCCGGGCGGTGAAGGCCAGGTTTATCCCTCTCCCTTGAGGGAGAGGGGATTCAAGAGGTGCCCCCCGATCAGATCGGTAATGCGCGTGGCGGTTTCGCGCACCTTAAGTGCCAGTTCCGGCAGGCGCGCCTCGCTGAGTCGCTGGGACGGACCCGACAAGGAAATTCCGGCGCGCGCCTCGCCATATTCGTTGAAGACCGGCGCAGCGACGCAGCGCATCCCGATATGGGCCTCTTCGTCATCGAGCGACCAGCCACGCGTCCGGATGGCACTCAGATCGCTGCGCAGAGCTTCCGGCGTGATCAGGGTCTTGGCCGTGTATTGCGGCAGGTCGCGGCGTTTCACCAGCGCCTCCAGAGCGGGGTCGGCAAGCTGCGCCAGCAGGGCCTTGCCGATGCCCGACGCATGGGCCGAGCGACGGTCGCCGATGCGGAAAAAGGCGCGGATGGGGGCTTCGCACTCGACCTGCGCCACGAACACCACTTCGAAACCGTCGAGCATGGCCAGGTTGACCGTCTCGCCCGTCGCCTCCATCAGGCGCAGCATTTCCGGCCGCCCGGCAGTGAGGATGCGGTTGCGGCGCTGAAAGGCCATGCCGATGCGCAAGGCCTCAATGCCGATGGCCCATTTCTGCGACGGCT
>NZ_JAIXSV010000283.1 GCF_027484505.1 Asticcacaulis sp. | reverse complement strand
CTCGTCCAGCGGTGCCCATGAATCCAGCAGCGCGCCCAGCCCGCGCTTGCGCACCGGAACGATCACAATCCTGTCGCCCTCGCGGTACATCATGGCGTCCGTGCCCGGCAACTCAAACTCCACCGGACTCCGCACCGCCTGATGGCGCCCATTACGGAACAGCTTCACCGCCCGCTGGTCAGGGATCATGTCGCCCTCCATTGGCATAGGCTGGCAGCATAGGCCAATGGAGGGGGGGAGGCAATGGGGAGGGGGGGGTGGTTTGCGCCCCATCTCGGTTATCCAATCGCTCAATCACCACGCTCGAAAGCGGCCATTGGGATGAGTGCCATGGATGGCTGAGATGCGCCAGGAGCGGACGGGCTGCTTCTGGGCGGCGGGAGCAGGGAATGTTCTTCCGGGAGCAACGGAATAGGAAACCGACAAAAGGGATGGCTGGCTGCACGAAAAGCCCTGCTGAAGCCGTTTTCGTATTGCCGACCAATCCGGCAGGGTTTGCCGCTCACGATTTCCGGGGGGGCTTGCGCTGTCTCGCGAACGGTTTCCGCCACCTGACAGAAAACACGTGTTTCCCAACGTCTCTGGGTTCTATGTCGGTGTCCTGTTCCGTTGCTCCGCAGCCCCCTATCCAATTGCGTAGGTCTGCATGGGGGTCTGGACTCTTGCATTTATATTCGTCTGTGCGCATAATGAATTCCTCAAAACGCATATGTTCGCTGGCAAGGCGCATAAAATGGAACATTTTGACATAGTCCTAACGTTGGCGCGCATTGCCCTCGATGCAGAAGAACCGCGGGCAAAGCAGCAAATCGAGCGGCTGAGGGATGCGCTGGCAAAAGCCGATAGCGATCAGGCCGAAAAGCTCGTTCGGCTGCTTTCACGCGCGGGACGGCGTCAGACCATGGCGCCGTTGGCTATGGAGGAAATGCGGATGATGGCTGAGGCTGCTCGTCGGCAGCTCCCTGGTGAAACATTATCGCCATCGACCCCCATCCCTAGGGACCGTGAAACCAGCACGCCGCTAGCGCGCGTGATCTTTGCCTCCAGCGACGATATCCTGCAGGCGCCAATCCTGAACGCTTCCCTGTCTGGGGCCATCACAGATCTTTTGGAGGAGTGGCGGCGTGCCGAAGAATTGGCCCGCGTAGGCGCAAAACCGCATATGCGATGCTTGATCTATGGACCGCCCGGTGTAGGAAAAACCAAGCTTGCCCGCTACCTCGCGCAGCAACTCGGACTTCCTTGCGTCGAAGTGCGTCTTGATGGCTTGGTTTCATCCTTTTTGGGAACGACAGCGCGAAACATCGGTGCGCTGTTCGATTTCGCCAATCGCTATCGCTGCGTGCTGTTCCTGGATGAATTTGACGCCGTGGCAAAGGCGCGCGATGATGCACAGGAAATCGGAGAGCTTAAGCGCGTGGTCAACACTCTACTGCAATCGCTCGACGGTCGGAATGGGACGGGCGTTACCCTGGCGGCAACCAACCACGAGCATCTACTCGATGCGGCAATCTGGCGGCGTTTTGACGCCCGCATAGAACTCCCCAAGCCGGAGCCAGATGCACGCGAACGGCTGCTGAAGGAATTTCTCAAGCCCATGCGCTTCAGCTCTGCCGAGCTGCGCTTCCTAGTCTGGGCGACAGAAGGTATGAGCGGGGCAGACCTTGAAATGCTGGTCGATGCTGGGAAGCGGTTCTTCGTGCTGCACGGCCCTTCGGAAAACGGTGGTCAGGAAAAACCAGACCTTTCGACCGCCCTCCGAGGTTCATTGATTCTAGAAGGGCTCCGCCGTCAGGCTGCGCTCAATGCACGACTGTTTACGGCTGATCGTGCCAGTTTGCTCATCGGCCCACCTGAAGCCCTTGATGAAGCCCTTGAGCGTGTCGGATTAACCCAGACCGACCGCGGAATGCTCCTAGGCCTCTCTCAAAGCGCTGTTTCACGCCGTAAGAAGCGCGGGGAAACAGGCGAGATGAAGGATGCCCATCCCCATGGCTGACACTGGACCTGATCTGCGCCCCATCCAGGTCTTCCTGGATACGAAACGCTTTATCGAAAAGGAAGAGCCGCAGCCTTTTGGCGGTGGGTCGAAGGATTTTTTCGCAGGCAACAACGCTGCCTTTGCCGAGCACAAAGCCAAGATCAAAAAGCGGGTCGAGAACGTCGCCGACAGCTTGCGACGGAGCAACCAGCCGGGAGGCTTCATTAAGGTCCGGCAGCGTGAAGAGGCCCTGGCAAAAAGCCATCGCCCGCTAGGGAGCCTGTTCACCCAATCCAATCGGTTTGGCCTCGTGGGTGCCGAAGGTGTCGGTGAATTGCTATTCCAGGCGACACCTTCGGCGTTGGATCGGCTGGCCAATATTATTGAAACCAAGGCAGAATTAATACCGCGAATAGTCCAGAACAAAAAGACCGGCAAAAATGAGCCGCGCGTATCTGGTTACCGCAGCGAAGTTGGCGGCATTGAGGATATCCGGCTGCATTCCGCCACAGACCGGGTGAAGTTTTCTAGCGAGGAGGCCGTGCTTTGGATGCGGCAACCGAACGTGATCGGCGGCTACATCGTCGAACTATTCCGGCCAGATCCAAATATTGGCGCTACAGAGATGGAGCTCCTTATCAGGAATTTCCGGCAGGGTCTGGAGCGGTTGAAGGGTGGGTTGCTGGTGCGACCATTTCTGCCATCTACCTCAACGACACAGTTCGGAGAACCAAGCCTCGCCCTTTCAGTCCAGTTAACCGCTGATAATTCCCGCCGGCTGATCGATCTACCGTTTCTGGCCGATGGGCGGTCGGCAGAAATGTCTGAAGCCTCGCTGCCAACAGAGATGCGGGAGACGCGTGCCGATCTGACGGTCAGTCGGCATGACGAACTGCTGGCGTTCCTGGCTGAGCAAGGACTGGTCAGGTCGGTTGAACTCCCGCCGATTCTCGAAACCACCCCGGCGATGAACGGTGCCATTCTCGGGCGGGCAAAGATACCTGAGCCAATAGCGGGGGCCGATTACCCTGTAGTGGCGATCATTGATGGTGGCGTGACTGCCTCCGCCATGCTCGACAAGTGGAAGATCGGAGATGCCGGTTTGGTGCCGGAACAGGATCGTGACGAAGCTCATGCCACCTTCATCGCCGGGCTTGTCAGCGGAGCAAGCGCCTTCAATCCGCAATTGAGTGCTGGTCTTGAACCGACAGGCTGCAAGTTCTTCGACTTTGACCTTTTTCCTCGACGCGAACTGCGTAGTCAATACTACCCGGATATCGAAGATCTTTTTGATATTTTGGATGAAAAGGTGAAGGTTGCCAAACGTGATCACGGCATACGAATATTCAACCTCAGCTTTTCTATTGGACAACGCTCCTCGCGATTAGCTTATTCGCTGGCGGCCGACCGGCTGGATCGAATTGCAAGGGTAAACGATGTGATTTTTGTGGTCGCGGCGGGCAATCTTCCATCCGCGGCTAACCGTCCGCCTTGGCCTGATAAGGCCGGTGATGCCGCTATCATGCTGGCAGGTTTTGGAACGCAAGATCAGCAAATCACTGCACCATCCGAACATGTACTCGGCATCACCGTAGGGGCAGTGAATCCGCTTGGCGTAGCCGGACATCAGCATTTGTTGCCAACCACCTACACAAGGCGTGGGCCAGGGGTCGGCGGTGCGCGCAAGCCGGATATTGCCCATTACGGCGGAGCCAATGTTTCCGGGAATAGTCAAACCGGCCTGATCTCGCTGACACCCGGCGGCGACGCGATGCATAATTGTGGGACCAGCTTCGCCGCGCCCTTAGCGGCCTCCACGTTGGCTACCCTTGATCAACGACTAGAGCGGCAGTCTCCTCGTGAAACCCTGCTTGCACTACCAATCCACCGGGCAAAACGCCCAGATGCGCTCAACAAACCACCGTTGCGGCATGTTACCCGTGACTTCGTGGGCTTCGGTATTGCGCCGGTTGCCGATGCTATCCTGAACGATGAGCCGCATTCGGTGACGCTGGTGTTCAGCGAACGGCTGCTTGCCAAACAGCGTCTTGAATTTGCCTTCGCTTGGCCGCGCTCACTGGTGAACTCTGATGGTTCGTGCCGCGGTCGTGGTGACGTGACGCTCTGCTATACACCACCCATCGATCCCGATCACCGGGAAGAGGCGATCAGGGTGCAGTTGGAGGCATTTCTCCATCAGGAGAATATCGATACCAAAACGGGCGAACTTTCCTGGGACAGTCAACTGAAGCATGACTCGGCAGAAGTGCCGCAAGGCATGAAAAAGACCGAGAGCTACCTGATCAAGACCGGCCTGAAATGGACCCCGATCAAGCGTTATCAGGCATTGATGCCGCAAGGCCGCGGCAATACGTCAAATTGGCGACTTTCTCTGGAAAGCTTGGTACGAGCCGGAGTGTCGTTTCCCACCGAGGGCGTGCAGTTCACCCTGATCCTGACGATTTCGGACATCAACGAGAAAGCTCCAGTCCGCGAAGAAATGCGCCTCGATCTCCAAAACCGGGGCATTGTGCTAGCCGATATCACCATCGCCCACCGTCTGCGGCCACGAAGGAGTCCGTGATTGAGTTGGCCCCCGTTTCCCGGACAGTTTGGCGCCTGGAATAAGCTTGGTTGCCCCCGTCAAGCGCCTGGGTGATGGTGAACAACTGCCCTGGCCGTCATACCAGATGATCTTCACCAGATCGCTGCGGCGCCCAAAACGAACTGTCCATTTACGGGCAATCTCGGGCGATGGATTGCGCGTATATCGACTTTCGCTTTTGGCGCGAAGCGGTCGCAAGCGATGGTCCGCTTCGGGTCATAAGCAGCCGGATCACCGTTCAGCGGCAGTGTCCGCTTTACCTGATCCGAGTTCGATATCCGCCATTCCGCTCCCGGCCCCCAACCGGCCCCTTAGCGGTCAGCACTGCCGCCGTCCGGACACCGAGGTTGGCACCACACTTTCCCGACCACCGCGTCCCGCAAAAGGGCCGGCGGCAAGCCACACCTGCCGCCGGCCCCCCCATTGGGTAGTAAGCGTCAGCCGTTGCCCGTCTTGCGGCAGGGCTGAGAACTGAGATTCTGCCGTCCCCTGATTTTGGTGGTGGCGGATGGTCGGGATTTTGGAAATGGACGGTCTTGGGAGTGCTCG
>NZ_JAIXSV010000304.1 GCF_027484505.1 Asticcacaulis sp. | reverse complement strand
GTGGGAGTCTGACCGACAATGGCCACGTATTGCGCGCGGCTGCTGTCGAGTTGGGCGCGGGCTTGCGCCAGCGACGCTGACGAAGCGGCCAGACGGGCTTCGGACTGCGCCACATCGGTACGCGTCAGTTCCCCGGCTTCGAAGCGGGCCTTGGTTTCATCCAGCTGGCGCTTGAGCACATTATAGTTTTCTTCGCCGATGCGCAGGGCCTCCTGATCGCGGCGCACAGCGGTATAGACGCTGATGACGTCGCTCAGGACCTGAGCCTCAACGGCGCGCAGGTCTTCACGACCGGCATTGACATCGGCCTCAGCCGCCTTGACGCCCGACGACAGGCCGCCCGAGGCGAACAGGGTCTGATTAGCCGACAGGTTCAGGCCCGTCGAGGAGCGACCGGCCGCACCCGTCGGCACGTCGCTATAGTCCACGCTGGCCCCGGCGCTCAGCGTGGGGCCCAGACCGGAACGCGCCTGCACATAGGTCTCATCCGTGGAACGCTGCTGAGCGCGGGCGCGTTGGAGGGTGGGGTTATTGGCATAGGCCAGCGTAATGGCGTCGGTCAGCGATTCCGCGAAGGCCGAACCCGCCCCCAGCGTCAGAGCCGACACCGTCAAACCGGCCAGCAGGTACGCACGCAGTCCCTTACGGCCACCGGCAGGCTTGGACGAAAGCTTTAACATCAAAATGATTCCCTTGGTAAGGGCAGCGCCACCCCCCGCCCGGCGGCCTTTCGACCCCGCATTGCGATGCGTTGCTGCCTTTGAACTGGCAAACACACTGCCAGAAGCCAGAGGCTTTGGCGAGTTACGGTTTTTTCACCTAGAGCATTCGTCGGCTAAGTTGAGCCGCCGAATGGCTCTAATTATTTCTAACGCCTCATGTTTTTTCCGAAAAGTGGTGTCCACTTTTCGGCATGAGGCTCTAGATCATTATGATTTCTGGTAGAAACATAATGATCTAGATTTTTGTTTAGCCCCTCGCCGGGCGGTGGCTTCGCCACCTTGGCCGCCGCCTCAATGGCGGCTTGTGCGGAATGATTCCATTTGAAATCATTCCGCTCTAGGCATTTCTTTGCGGTTCAGACCCAAAAAAGGGCCGCGGTGTGATGCCGCAGCCCCTTTGGATCGGTGATCAGATCGCCGTTTCGGCTTAAAACACGAAGGCCGGGGCCTTGGTGAAGCCGGGCAGCACGGCGGTCGCCGCATTGAACACAAAGGCTTCGGACACACCGGCCTGAAGGCGGGTATAGACGCGGGCCTCGCCCAAAGCACCGCTGCGCACCACCACACCCAGGCGGCCATGCAGTTTCAGCGCGGCGAACCATTCGGCAGGGACTTCCTCAACCGCACCTTCGCTGACGATGATGTCGTATTCACCGGCGACGGGGGTCTTGAGGTCCTGCACCACCAGAGAGATGCCCAGCGTCTTCAGATAGGGTTCGACCACGGTCTGAACGCGGGCATCGGCTTCCTGAACCGTGACATCGAGACCGGCGTGCTTGAGCACAGCGGCGGCATAGGGCGCGCCGATGGCCAGCACCTTTTGACCGGCGACGGGCTTAAGCGCGTGCAACAGCTTGGCGAGGTCGCGCGGCAGCATCAGGGCGCGGCCCGGCGCGATCTGCGGCTCAACATCGCCATAGGCGGCAAAGCCCTGCCCCGGCGCGACCAGACGCTCGCGCTCAATATGACGCATGGCCTTTTGCAGCGCGGGGTCGGTGACGTCGTTCACCCGCACCTGAGATTCAACCATGTTCTGACGGGCGGCGAAGTAATCCATCTGAGCCTCGAAGCAAATACACTACAGGAGTCGTGTCCTTATCCTGCGCTTATAGGCGTTTGCAAGGCGCGCTTCAATGCACCGCACACCCCCGTTTTGCATTTTTCAGGAAAAGTGACAGCGTTCACGGTCGGAGCACGCTGACCGCAAGCCCTGCGCAACCCTTGCGATCCCAAATTCAAAAATTCTGTATATAAACCGTGACAATCCCATTGCAGCCGCAGGGCCGATCTGATAGCTGAGCCTACCGCTATTTTAGTGAGGCCTGATGGCGGAGCGGTTACGCAGCGGATTGCAAATCCGTGTAGCCCGGTTCGACTCCGGGTCAGGCCTCCAAATCTCCCCAAAAATCGAACTACGCCGCGCGCAGGGACTGAATGAAGGCTTCGATCTGCCCTTTCAGATCACCGGCCACGGCCTGCACCGAGCGGGATTCGAGCGAGACGGTGCCCGCCGCCTGATCGGTAGCGGCGGCGACGTGGCGCACCGCGTCGATGTCGCGGCCGACGCTCTGCGCCCCTGAGGCCAGGGCATCCACCGTGCTGGCAATATCGCGCGTAGCCGATTGCTGGGCACTGACCGCTTCGGCAATGCCGTCGGCCGAGGCGCGCAGTTCCTGAATGACGCCGACGATGTGGCCGATGGCCTCTACGGCCTGCGTGGTGTCCGACTGGATGTGCGTCACCTTGTCCGTGATGTCGCGGGTGGCCTTTTCGGTCTGTTGCGCCAGCGTCTTGACCTCAGAGGCCACGACGGCAAAGCCTGCCCCCGCCTCACCGGCGCGCGCCGCTTCGATGGTAGCATTGAGCGCCAGCAGATTGGTCTGACGCGCGATCCCGGAAATAATGTCCACGACGGCGCTGATTTCCTCAGCACTGCGGTTCAGGCGGCCCATGATCTCGGAGGTCGCCTCGCTTTGGCCCACGGCCTGCGCCGACACTTCGGACGAGGCGACGGCGGCCTGAGCAATGTCTGAGGCGCTGCTCGACAGGCCCTGCACGGTTTCGGCGACGTGGTGCGCCTGCCGCGAGGTGGCCTCGGCCGTGGCCGTGACGTTCTCGATACGCGAAACGGCCCCTTTGGCCTGTTCGCTCATGGTTTCGGCCGAATCGGTCATGGCTTCGGACGAGCGGCTCAACCCGACGATCAGGGCCGAGACCTGAGCGTGCAGACGCTCCCCCATCTCCTGAAGCGCCTTTTGACGCTCCTGCGCCAGCACCTCGGCGCGGCGGGCGTTTTCGGCCTCCAGCGCGATCAGGGCGCGGCCATTGCCCCGGAAGATTTGCAAGGCCCGCGCCATGGCGCCGATTTCGTCCGAACGCTGCGCCCCCTCGACCTCGGCTTCAAAGTCGCGCTCGGCAAAGCGTGACATCAGGCGGCTCATGCGCTCCAGGGCGCTGAACACCTCGCGGTCAAAATAAACGATGGCCACCAGCCCGGCCAGACCGACCCCGATCGCCACAACCCAGATGCCGGCTCGGAAAGTCTCTGCCGCCGCCAGCAACGGGCGCAACTGCGCCTCGCTTTGCGGGGCCGTGGCCAGCGTCGCCTGAAGGCCGCGAATCACCGCCCCTTCATGCCCCAGCGCCACGGCGGTCAGCGAAGCCAGCAGAAGAAGGAACAGGGCGAAGAGGCCCCGGATACGGGCCTTGATGGGCGGCAGGGTCACGGCGGCATCTTTCAACGGAAAAGAGAGATGTCGCCATGCAAGCGGATAGCGGTTAACAAGCCGTTGCAACGGACGCAAAAACCGCCGAAATCGGCGTAACGCGAGTCTTTATATTAACCCTTCATTAAGGCAAATCGGGTCAACTCAGCCTGTCTTTGCTTTTTTGAAGACACCCACCATCACCAAACTTTTCAACCCGGTCTTCTGGCCGGGTTTTTCTTTGGCTGCGCCAGGGTGGAGACAATAAAGAAGGCCCTGCCCGCGGAGCGGCAGGGCCTTGTCTTTGTAGCTGGCTCCCCGGGCAGGATTCGAACCTGCGACCAATCGATTAACAGTCGATTGCTCTACCGCTGAGCTACCGAGGAATGTTTCACCAGCGAGGAGGCGGCCTATAGCAAGGCTTGGGGGACGATGGCAAGCCTAAAGCTGAAATTTATCCACGAGATTGCGCAAATAGCCATCACGGCACATCAGGCGGCGCGCAGGATCACACGGTTGCGGCCCGACTGCTTGGCTTCATAGACGGCCTCATCGGCGCGCTTGATAAAGGCTTCCAGCGTATCGCCCAGCCCCAGCAGGGACGACACCCCAACTGACACCGTGACATCCAGGGTGCGGCCGTCGGGCAGGCTGAATGGTGCCTCGGCCACGGCCTGACGCACGCGCTCGGCAATGGTCTGCGCCGCGTCGGCGGGCGTGTCGGGCATCAGCACCACGAACTCTTCGCCCCCCAGACGGCAGGGCATGTCGATCGCCCGCACGTTCTGGCTGACGCGGCGGGCAAACTCTTTGAGCACCTCATCACCGGCATCGTGGCCAAAGCCGTCATTGACGCGCTTGAAGTGGTCGATATCGAGCAGCAGCAGCGACACCGGGTCATCGGTTTTCAGATGCCGGCGCATCAGCTGCGTCAGCTGCAAATCCATAAAGCGGCGATTGTTCAGCCCGGTCAGCGGGTCGGTGACCGCCAGCTCCAGCGAGCGGTCGAGACTGGCGCGCAGGAAGTCGGCATAGCGCTTGCGGCGGATCTGCCCCCGCGCCCGCGCCATCAGCTCCTGTAAATCCACCGGTCTCGGCAACACGTCGCTGACGCCCAGTTCCAGCCCTTTGAGCAGGGTCGGGCGTTCATCGGGATTGAACAGGCCCAGCACCGGTAGCTGCCGCGTCAGTTCGGACGAGCGCAGATGCGCCACAAAGCGCAGCGGATCGAAGTCACGCGCCGCCAGGTTCAGCACCAGCAGGTCCACACGGCCCAGAGCGATTTTCAGCGCCGCTTTCGGATCGGTTTCGTAGGCGCAGCGGTGCTGTTCGCCCAGCGCCACCATCAGGCGTTCAGCCTGACGCACCTGATCGTCAAGGATCAGCACATTGCCGGGCGCCGTCATCTGACGGTGCAGCTGACTGGCGTCGATCAGGCCCATGCGGCGTGACGACTGTTCGCGCTGACGCAGTTCGTCGGACAGGTGCTTGAGCCGCACCAGCGCCTTCAGCCGCGCAAACAGGATCACGTCATCCAGCGGTTTGGTCAGAAAGTCATCCGCCCCGGCCTCAAGCCCGGACAGGCGGTCGTCGCGCCCGTCGAGCGCCGTGACCAGAATAATCGGGATGTGTCGCGTCTCAGCCAGTTCTTTCAGCTGACGCGTCACCTCATAGCCATCGACGCCCGGCATCATGACATCGAGCAGAATGATGTCCGGCTGTTCAATAATGGCCGTCTCGATGGCCTCCTGCCCCGAATGGGCGGTCACCACATCGTAATAGTCGGCCTCCAGCTTGGCCTGTAGCAGGCGGACATTGGCCGGAATATCATCAACGACCAGAACCTTGGCTGTCATTGCGCCCTACCCCAGATAGCGGCGAACGGTATCGAGGAAGTGCGAAACGGAGATAGGCTTTGAGATATAGGCCTCGCAGCCGCCTTCGCGGATACGCTCCTCATCGCCCTTCATGGCAAAGGCGGTCACGGCCACGACCGGAATGTGCGACAGCTCATCGTCTTCCTTGAGCCACTTGGTGACTTCAAGGCCGGAAATTTCCGGCAACTGAATATCCATCAGAATCAGGTCCGGACGGTGCTTGCGCGCCAGCGACAGGGCCGACAGCCCTTCACCGGTTTGCAGCGTCTCATAGCCCTGCGCATCGAGCAGATCATGAAACAGCTTCATATTCAGTTCGTTGTCCTCAACAATGAGAACCTTTTTCGCGCTCATAAGCCTGTATTCCGTGTGGGGGTCGCGATTCGCGGCACCGCGTGTCACTGAGCCACACCCTACCCGAACTGTCTTAAGCCGAGGTGAAGGGGATGGAAACAAAGTGTAAATGCCCATATCGACGCCTCGCCCCGGAATGCCTATAAGCGGGGCCTTATACCAAGGGTCATTGAAAATGACTCTTGGTATTCAATTCGAGAATTTCTCATGTCCCTGACACATATGAGAAATTCTCGTTTCTTCAACGGCCGGATGCGGTCAGCATCTTCGGCCGTTGGTATTATTTTGCAGGAGACCGAATCCATGTCGAAGATCGAAGCCCGCCTCCAGGAACTGGGGATCACCCTGCCCGTCCCGGCCGCCCCCGTCGCCAACTATGTGCCCTTCGTGCGCAGCGGTAACCTGATCCACATTTCGGGTCAGATTTCCAACGATGGCACCGGCCGTTACAAGGGCACGGTCGGTGTGGATGTGTCGCTGGAAGAAGCCACCGAAGCGGCGCGCGTCTGCGGCATCAACCTGCTGGCCCAGATGAAGGCGGCCGTGGGTGATCTCGACACTGTGGTGCGGGTGGTCAAGCTGGGGGCCTTTGTGCAGGCTGGTCCGGACTTCTATGACGTGCCGCAGGTGGTCAATGGCTGCTCGAACCTGATGGTCGAGGTGCTGGGCGAAGCCGGCAAGCACGCCCGCTCGGCCGTCGGCGTGTACAAGATTCCGCTGGGCTTTGCCGTCGAAGTTGACGCGGTGATCGAAGTGGCGGATCGCCGGTAGGTTTTTAGAGCGGAATGATTTCTCTTAGAATCATTCCGCTCAAGCCGCCATTGAGGCGGCGGCCAAGGTGGCGAAGCCACCGCCCGGCGAGGGGCTAAACAAAATCCAGATCATTATGTTTCTACCAGAAATCATAATGATCTAGCCACGAAAAGCACGAAAAACTGGAAAAGACTACAGAGCCTTTTTGCCCGCAGGGCATGAGTATCTGGTTCCGGATGGGAAGATATGGCGCTACGCGCCGGACTTTTCGGCGGCTTTTTTCCAGCTTTTCGTGTTTTTCGTGGCCAATTCCTGTCTTGTATCCTCGTACGCACCGCCTAGATTGAGGCCATGCCCGTGCCCGCCCTGACCGCTACCCTGCACCGCTCGATCAGTGAGATCGATCCCGCCGTGTGGGACGGGTTAAAGGGCGATGATAACCCCTTCAACAGCCACGCCTTTCTCGAAACGCTCGAACAGACGGGGTGCGTCGGCGAAGACAGCGGCTGGGTGCCGCATCACCTCAGCCTGAGCGATGATGCAGGCACGATCCGCGGCGTGATGCCGCTCTATCTCAAATACCATTCGATGGGCGAATACGTCTTCGACCATAGCTGGGCGCAGGCCTATGAACGCGCGGGTGGGCGCTACTATCCCAAACTGCTGTCCGCCTCACCCTTCACGCCGGTGACCGGAACGCGGCTGTTGTCGCCCGAACCCGAGGTGCGCGCCGCTCTGATCCGCACGGCGGTGCAGTTGTGCGATACCAACGGCCTGTCGTCGTTTCACCTCAACTTTCCCACGCCGGACGAATGGACGCTGATGGGGCAGGAAGGCCTGCTTTTGCGGCAGGATCAGCAATTCTGGTGGGCCAATGACGGCTATCACAGCTTTGACGATTTCCTCGCCGCCCTTTCGGCCAACCGCCGCAAGGTTATCCGCCGCGAACGCCGCGACGTGCAGGCGGCCCTGACCCTTAAAATCCATAGCGGCCACGACATCACCGAGGCGCATCTCGATCATCTGCACGCCTTTATCGAGGATACCTACGACCGCAAGTGGGGCTCCCCCTATCTGACGCGGGACTTCTTTTCGGTGATTACCGAGCGGATGCGTGATCAGATCGTGCTGGTCTTTGCCTATGACGGCGAGCAACCCGTGGCCGGGGCCATCAATTACCGCGGCGGCGACACCCTTTATGGCCGTCAGTGGGGGGCGCGGGTCGATGTGCCCTTCCTGCATTTTGAGGTCTGCTATTATCAGGCCATCGACTACGCCATCGCGCACGGGCTGAGCCGCGTCGAGGCCGGCACGCAGGGCGAGCACAAGATTTCGCGCGGCTACCTGCCCCACCCCGTCTATTCGGCGCACCATATCCGCGACCGCGCTCTGCGTGAGCCCGTGGCCCGCTATCTGGCGCAGGAACGCGCGGCCGTCGAAGCCCAGATGGCCGAATACGCAGCGGAACTGTCGCCGTTCCGCAAACGCGATCAGGCATGAAAAAACCGCCGGTGGGGAGACCGGCGGTGTTTTTTTAGATACGCGTGTCGCAGACGATCAGGCGATCGGCAGGCGGTGGGCACGGGCCCAGGCGACAACCAGTTGCGACGCAAAATTTACCAGGAATTTCATAAGGGTACTCTCTTTAGTTCGACGCCGAGCCGGGGGCGAAACCCAGGGCCAGAAGCGCATTCATAAAGCGTTCGATCAGCTTTTCCATTGTCAGTCCTCACACACAAAAAGTTATGACAGCGCTGTCAATAGCACTTTTTGCACCTGCGAACAAGGCCCTTGTCGTCACATTTGAAATTAAGATTTGTAACGCTTCGTGTGGGGGGCGAAAATGGGCTCTAAACGCCTTACAACTCCCTGAACCACGCCTCCAGATGAGTCAGATCGTGACGCATGGCCGCCTCACGTTTCAGCGCCTCGGCGTCCTCGCCCCAGGTTTCTTTCTGGAAGGTTTCACCGACGCGCGAGGCCGCAAAGGCCTCTTCGGCGCTCAGACGGCCCTTGTACAGCGCCAGAGCCAGGGCCACCGAGCCCAGCAAGGGAATGGCGGCCATGAGGCCGGCGCGAGCATAGACCGACGCTGTGCTCAGAAGCGTTTTGACGCCTGCGATCGTTTCCACCGGCTGACCGCGCGCCATGATCGAGGTCTGCGGCGCAAACTCAAGCGCCATTTCGCTTTTCAGCCACTCGATCACCGGCCCCCAGGCCGCCTGTTCGCGGGCGATCAGGGCCTGCGGATAGTCGGACGGATAACAGACGAGATCGGTTTCGGCAAAGCGCGCCGCTTCGGCCAGCGCCGCTTCAAGGCCGCTGTCCATGTGGTCGAGCGCCGCAAACCCCAACCGCGTCAGAGGCATGGCCGTGAAATCCACCGTCTCTTCGACCACTTCCCACTCGCGCCCGACCAGCGCCGCCAGCGCGAAATTGGGCAGCACCAGCGTGGCGCCCTTTGGCGTTTTAACCGCACGGCCATCCAGCGTCACGCCGTAGCCCGATCCATCAGCCCTGATTTCGACGGTCTTCCAGAAGCGTTTCGGCTTTGCGCCGATCTGATCACTGCGCTTTGATGGCGCTTCGGCCTTGTAGGTCATGTGTAGCTCTCCTGTATACCTCCCCGGCTGGCTTGCGCGCCGAGCGTCCGGTGCCGGGGGTCCCGCCAGCGCGCTGGCGGGGTGGTGAGGGCTGGCTCAACGCAGCGCAAAGCGCGCCCCCCTCCGTCTTTGACGCCTGAGCGGCGTCAAATCCACCTCCCCCGACACGTCGGGGGAGTAGAACGGGATTAAATCAACTCCGGCACAAACCGGTCAAGAACCGCGCCCAGTTCGCTGAAATCGTGGACAATATGGTGCGCGCCGGCAGCTTCAAGCTCATCGACCGTGTGGAAGCCCCACGACACGCCGATGGCCTGCACCTGTGCGGAACGCGCCATGCGCATATCGTGGGTCGCGTCGCCGATCATCACCGCCTGATGCGTACCGACGCCCAGCGCCGTCAGATTGCACTGAAGCATGTGCGGATGCGGCTTGGACGGCCCGTCATCGGCGCAGAAGGTGACGTCAAACAGATCACCCCAGCCGTGCTTTTCGACGATGCGCGTCACGCCACGCCGCGAATTGCCCGTGGCCATGCCGATCAGCCAGTTGTCGTTTTTCAACCGCTCCAGCGTCTCCTGCGCCCCCAGATAAAGGGCCTCAGTAAAGTCCGGATCGGCATGGAAGGTCAGAAAAGCGTTCTGAAATTCGCGCGTATAGGCGGCCACGGTTTCCGGATCGAGGTCCGGGCGCATGGCCTGTAAGGCTTCGAACAGCGACATGCCGACTATGGCGCGCACCTCATCATAGGTGGGCGGGGTGAGGTTCAGCACCTTGGCCGCCTCGACCGCCGCGCGGTGAATCGAGGCGCGGCTGTCGATCAGAGTACCATCGACATCGAATACAGCGAGTCTCATCTTACCTTCTGGAGGCGCGGGTGGCTTTGCGGAAGGGTTCAGGGCTGGCCTCGTGCTCATCAAAGCCGTAGCGGTCGAAACCGGCCTGAATAACCGGATCGAGCGGCGCTTCGACGATCAGCGTGCCGTGCGTCGGATGCGGGATTTCGATGCGCCGGTGGTGCAACTGAAGCCCCAAACCCTCTGACAAGGCTATGGATTTCTCATCCTTGTACTTGGGATCACCGAGGATGCAGTGACCGATGGCCTGCATGTGAGCGCGTAGCTGGTGCGTGCGGCCCGTATGCGGACGCAGCGCCATCCACGCCAGACGGTGCGCGGCGCGGGAAATGGTCACATATTCGGTTTCCGCCGCCTCGGCGCCCGGCTCCTTCGGGTCCGCCGGCATGACCATCTCACGGTCATTGATGCCCTTCTTGACCAGAGGCACGTCGATCACGCCCTCCTTGGGGTCCGGCGTTCCCGCGACCAGCGCCCAGTAGGTCTTATAGGCCTTGCGCTTGGCAAAGGCTCCGGCCAGACGCGCCGCCGCCGACGGCGACTTGCCCAGCAGCAGCACGCCCGACGTGTCACGGTCGAGGCGGTGGACCAGACGCGGCCGCTCCAGCCCCTCGCCCCAGGCCGACAACAGCCGGTCGATATGGTTTTTCGTCTTGGTGCCGCCCTGCACGGCCAGACCCGAGGGCTTGTTGATGGCGATAACATCCTCGTCCTCATAGAGGACCAGCGACTTGGCGTAGCGTACCTCCTGCGGGCTCAGCTCGGCGCGCTCACGCTTCTGCTGTTCCTCGGACGGCGCGTCGGGCAGCGGCGGCACGCGCACGCTCTGACCGGTGCTCAGCCGTGTGTCGGCCTTGGCGCGCGCGCCATCGACGCGCACCTGCCCCGACCGCAGCAGCTTGTTGAGCTGAATATGGTTGAGGTGCGGCCAGCGCCGCTTGAAAAACTTGTCGATACGCACCCCGTCTTCGCCCTCGGCGACATACAGGATCTTCACTTCCCTACTCATCCGGCCACTTTCCGAAACACAAACAGACCGATCATGACGGCCAAAATCGCCAGCACGGCGGAGGACACGGCATAAAGCCCCGCCAGCCCGTAGTCTCGCCGCTCCAGCATATGTACCACTTCCAGCGAATAGGAGGAAAAGGTCGTAAACCCGCCCAGAACGCCGACACCCAGCAGAAGCCTCAAGCGCTCATCGCCCCCTTTGGCCAGCAACCACCCGGCCAGAAGCCCCATCAGGAGCCCGCCCAGCAGATTGGCCACGAACGTGCCGATGGGCCAGCCAAACGGCATGGACGCCGCCGGCCACAGACGGGCCAGTCCATAGCGCGCCGCAGAGCCCAAGGCCCCACCGATCATGACCAGTAACAAATTAGACATTTCAGGCCTCATACCCCTCTTGGCCCTCAAATCATAGTGTTTTAAGGATGGAACCGGACAAATACCAGCAAGGGACTATGCCATGAGCCTGTACGGGGACTACGATCCCAAGAACATCTTCGCCAAGATTCTGGCCGGAGACATCCCCTGCGCCAAGGTCTATGAGGACGCGCGGGTCTTAAGCTTCATGGACGCCTTCCCGCAAACCCGAGGGCATACGCTGGTCATCCCCAAGGTGGCGGCGCGCAACCTGTTTGATATTTCGTCAGAGCATCTGCAAAACCTCATCCACCACACGCAGCGCATCGGCCGCGCCGTGCGCGACGCGTTGGAACCGGAAGGTGTGCGTATCGCGCAGTTCAATGGCGAGGTGGGCGGACAGACGGTGTTCCACCTGCATTTCCACATCATCCCCTGCTACGCCAATGGCGCGATCAAGCATCATGCGTCGGGTCAGATGGCCGATCTGAAAGACCTTCAGGACATGGCGGCGCGTATTAAGGCCAAGCTGTAATGGTCTTCGGTCTTCGCCATGGTCAAACGGACTGGCCCGTCCCGGCCGCGCAGCTACGGGACAAAACCCAAGAAAACGGACACACACGCTGATGGTCTTCGGTCTTCGCCATGGTCAGACGGACTGGCCCGTCCCGACAGCGCAGCGACGGGACAAAACCCAAGAAAACGGACACACACGCTGATGTTCTTCGTTCTTCGACATGGTCAAACGGACTGGAACGCCCAGATGCGGCTTCAGGGTTCGACCGACATCCCGCTCAACGACACCGGGCGTGAGCAGGCGCGCGTCGCCGCCCGCTTTCTGGCCGATCAGGGCATCACGCGCATTGTCGCGAGCCCGCTGATCCGCGCCTATGAGACCGCCAATATTGTCGGGCGGGCGCTGGATTTGCCGGTCGTCACCGACGGGCGGCTGACAGAGCGGCATTTCGGCATCTTTGAGGGCCTGACCATCGACGAGGTCGAAGACCACCGGCGTGAGATGCTGGCGCACATGAACCCCGACCTCGACATTGACGGCAAGCATTACCCGCACAATGCCGAGCGCCTGCCCGCCGTCATCGAGCGCGTGCGCACCTCGGTCGAAGATCACGCCTCGGGTGAGGCCATCCCCCTCTTCGTCTGCCACGGCATCCCCTTCCGCGCCATTGCCCGCGTCTATCTGGGGGAGATGTATTCCAGCCCCAATGCCTGCCCGGTGCGCTATGCGCGTCAGGGGGAAGGATGGGCGATGACCGGCCTCGACCCTGACAACCAGCCGCTGCACGGGGCCTTTTTCAAAGGGCCAACGACCATGGGACGGATCTGAGCCAAGCCTATAACAATGTTCGATATTTTGTCACAGTTACGGCTTTTTGTCCGTGGACGGACATAAGTATAGATCAAGTATATTTTTTCACCTGTTAAACCGAAATTCAGACACCTTCCCTATTATCTGACAAAACGCGCAGAAATGGCGTGTGAGTTGAGTTTTGTGAAGGTTTTATGACGAACTGGACCTCGGTTATGCAGAAAGCAGCACACGTTTCGGATATCACGGACAGGGTAGACCCCGTCTCACCGCAGACCACCAATTCACAAGTCTATGATGCCTTCCGCGACAATTCGGAACTGCTGGTGCTGGCCGTGGTCGATACGTGTGGCCGCGTCATGGGCCTGATCGAACGCCACAGCTTCAACCTCAAAATGGCCTCCGAATATGGTCGCGCCCTGTTTGGCAACAAGTCGGTGACCACCATGATGGACACCCGACCGCTGACCGTCGAAGCGGAGACCCCGCTGCGTGACTTCATGCAGGCGACGCTGGCCGAACGCGCCTCAGAGCTGCTGCGCGGCTTTATCGTCACGCGCGACGGGGCCTATGCCGGGGTTGGCACCACCTTATCGATCCTGAAGGCCATGAATGACGACCTTCAGGACAGCCTGCTGCAACAGCGCGAAATGGTCACCGACCTGATCCGCCTCAGCGCCGAGTCGCAGCGCCATCAGTCCTTCCTCAACACCATTATCGACAATATTCCGGCCATGGTGCTGGTCAAGGACGCCCATTCGCGCGTCAAGCTGATCAATCCGGCCGGTGAAGACATGCTGGGCATCAAGCGCAGCGACATGATCGGCAAGACCAGCCACGACATCTTCCCCGCCGAGCAGGCCGATACCTTCACGCGCTCCGACCGTCGCGTTCTGGCCAGCGGCGAAGCGGTGATGATCGAAGAGGAAGCCATCTATAACGGCGAGCGTCAGCGCACGGTGCAGCTCAAAAAGACCGTCCTGCGCGGGCCGGATGGCTCCCCCGACAGCATACTGACGCTGGGCATCGACCTGACCGAACAGAAGGCCGCCGAAGCGCGCATCGCGCAACTGGCGCACTACGACCCGCTGACGGGGCTGGGCAACCGCACCCTCTATACCCACGAGATCGAGCAGGCCCTCAGCCGCGTGCAGCGCCACGGTCACCACATCGCCCTGCATTGTCTGGACCTCGATCGCTTCAAGACCGTCAACGACTCCTTTGGTCACCTCGCCGGCGATGCCCTGCTGCGGCAGGTGGGTGAGCGCCTGAAGCTGTGTGTGCGCAAGGGCGACTTCATCGCGCGCATGGGCGGCGATGAATTCGCCATCATCCAGAATATCGAGCGCCCCGAAGACGCGCGCTGCCTGGCGGAGCGCGTCATTGAGGTCATGAAATCGCCGTTCGATATCAACGGCATCCGTCTCGAAGCCGGGGTCAGTGTCGGTATTGCGCTCGCCCCCGAAGACGCCGCCGACGCCAATAACCTGCTGTCGCGCGCCGATCTGGCCCTTTATCGCGTCAAGTCCGAAGGCCGCAACGGCTGGTGCTTCTATCACGCCGAAATGGACGCCGTGGTGCAGCAGCGCCTCGAAATGGAACACGAACTGCGTTCCGCCCTGAGCGATCAGCAGTTCCAGCTGCATTTCCAGCCCTTGCTCAATCTCGACAGCGGCGAAGTGGTGTCGTTTGAGGCGCTCCTGCGCTGGCATCACCCGCACCGCGGCATGGTTTCGCCGGGCGAATTCATCCCGGTGGCCGAAGACAGCGGCCTGATCGGCCCTATCGGCGACTGGGTGCTGCGCGAAGCCTGCCGTCAGGCGGCGCAGTGGCCTACACCGTGGCGCATCGCCGTCAACATCTCACCGCTGCAATTCCGTGATGGCTCCCTGCCGCGGCTGGTCAAGGACGCCCTGAAAGCCAGCGGCCTCGATCCGCGCCGTCTGGAGCTGGAAATCACCGAAAGCGTGCTGCTGGCCGACGAAAAGCACAATCTCAAAATCCTCAATACGGTGCGCGACATGGGCGTGCGTATCGCCATGGACGATTTCGGCACCGGCTATTCTTCTCTGAGCTATCTGCGCGCCTTCCCCTTCGACAAGATCAAGATCGATCAGTCCTTCGTGCGCGACCTGCCGCACGATCAGAACGCCCTGTCGATCATCCGCGCCATCTCCGACATGGCCGAAGCCCTGGGCGTACACATCACCGCCGAAGGGGTCGAGACCGAAGCCCAGATGGAAGCGCTGAAAGCCATGAATTGCCGCGAGGCGCAGGGCTATCTGATCGGCCGCCCCGCCGCCGCCATCGAAGCCTATGCCGCCGTGAAGGTGGCCTGAGCCCGCGCCTTCTGAGACGGTCTAAAGCGCAATCCGATAAAGTGGAAACCACTTTTCGGAAAAATTGCGCGACAAAACAGAAATTTAGAGCGGAATGATGCTTCCACTTAAAATCATCCCGCTTTAATGTCTCTGACACGTATGAGACCGTCTCGACTTTTCAACGGCCGGATGCCGTCAGCATCTTCGGCCGCTGGTATAACGTCTTTATTTTTCAGCAGCCAAGCGGACATTCAAACCTGAGCCGCACGCAGACATGATGTTTCCATACCGAGGGAACTAACCCTCGCGCTGAAAAGGAAACCCGCATGTCCCTTCTGTCTCTGGTCGCTGTCCTGATCGTCGTCGGTGTGCTTTTGTGGCTGGTCAACACCTACATCCCGATGGACCCCAAGATCAAGAACATCCTCAACGCCGTCGTCGTCATCGGCGTGGTCATCTGGCTGCTTCAGGTGTTTGGCCTGCTGGGCTCCCTCAGCAATATCCGCGTAGGCTAGCAGGGTCGCGGACCCTGCACCCGTAAATTGGAGCACGGTTCAACACTTGCCATTACTCGACTTCATGATCGCCTCTCCTCCCCATTCCATGGGGAGGTGGCAGTGAGCGACGCGAACTGACGGAGGGGTACACACCTGCCAACAGCATACACCTCCGGCGGGACTTCGCCCGCCACCTCCCCGCCTGTGGGGAGGCGAAACGCCCCGGCCCCCTAACCCGCCGGTTCCCACAGCTCGATCGCATTGCCTTCCGGATCGTGGATACGCGCAAAACACCCCACCCCCGGCATATCCCAGTCGGGCTGGGTAATCACCTCGATCCCCTCCGCCCGCAGAGCCGCACACAAATCATCCAGCCCTTCGACGCGCAGATTGAGCATCCACTGACGATCCGCCGCGAAATAGTCGGTATCCGCTGCAAACGGCGAAAAGACACTCTGACCGGCCTGCGTGTCCCAATGGCCATAGGGTCCGGCCCCGACGCCCAGATGCTCGGCATACCACGCCGCCAGGGCCTTTGGGTCCTTGGCCCGAAAGAAGAAACCGCCGATTCCCGTCACGCCCATAGCCGCCTCCGCTCTGGATCATCATAATGATCAGATTTGTTTAGCCCCTCGCCGGGCGGTGGCTGCGCCACCTTGGCCGCCGCCTCAATGGCGGCTTGAGCAGAATGATTTTAGAAATCATTCTGCTCCACCCCTTAAGCCGTAACAGGCAAGCCCGCGGCAGACAAGCTAAGCCACTCGCTGCATCAGCGACGACTGGCTGAAAATCTCGACCGAGCGCAGGCGCGCCTCAATATCGTGGATAGGCATGGAGATGATCAGTTCATCCGCCTCGGTCGCGGCCAGAAAGTTTTCCAGCTTGCGCTCTATGGTCTGCGGCGAGCCGACCACCGCATATTGCAGCATATGATCAACCATCTGTGTCTCTTCGGGGCTGAGCTGGAGCCCGCGCACCGGCGCCGGAAACGGCTTGCGCTCATTGCGCCGCAGCGCCGCGAAGGCTTGCCGCATCGAGGTAAACAAATGCTGCGCCTCTTCGTCCGTATCGGCGGCGACGCCCATAATGCCGACCATAGCTTTTGGGTGCGGATGATCGGCCAAGGGCCGGTACTGCTGACGATAGAGACGCAGCGCCTGATGCAACAAATCCGGCGCAAAGTGCGAGGCAAAGGCATAGGGCAAGCCCATCTGCGCCGCCAGTTGCGCGCCATAGGTGCTCGACCCCAGGACCCAGATCGGCACCTTGGCGCCAAAGCCCGGCACCGCCAGTATCGGTTCTGAGCCATCCGGATCGTCCATCAGCCGGCGCAGCTCCGCCACGTCATAGGGGAAGCTGTCCACCCCACTGTCCATATGCCGCCGCAACGCCCGCGCCGTGCGCATATCCGTACCCGGCGCGCGCCCCAGCCCCAGATCGACCCGCCCCGGAAACAGCGCTTCCAGCGTGCCGAACTGTTCAGCGATCACCAGCGGCGCATGATTGGGCAGCATAATGCCGCCCGAACCGATGCGAATGGTCGAGGTATGGTGGCCGACATGCGCAATCGCCACCGCCGTCGCCGAAGACGCCACGCCCGGCATCCCGTGATGTTCGGCCAGCCAGTAGCGACGATAACCCAAAGCCTCGGCCTGACGCGCCATGCGCGCCGTATTGGCAAAGGCATCGGCGACGCGGCTCCCCTCCCCGACCTGCGACAAATCCAGAATGGAAAAGGGGACCATTTAGCGCTTTCCGAAAAGTGGGACGCACTTTTCGGATGGAAAAGCGCGTTGAACAAAAAATTTAGAGCGCAATTTCGATTTCGTGAACGCAATGCGCTCTTACGCCTCATAGAGTTTGCTGAGGCTTATGTAGGCGATCCGGTTACGATTACCAGAGGCCGTGATTGTGAGTCGTATGTCGCGGCCGACATAAAACGCCTGCGCCGTGTAACAAAAAAATGACTAGCCGCTGAGGCGAGCCCACTGGACGGCCCGCGCAACTTATGACAACACTGTCAAAATAATAAGAAAGTACAGGCAAGTGGAACAGCGTAATGATAACTCTCATCATGGCCGGCATCGGCCTTTACGGCGCAGCCGTCGTCTTCTCGGTCATCGCCAGCGAATTCTGGGGACATAATTGACATAAACGTCAGTTATCAGAGCTCGCTCAGGCATAGCCCTCTCAAATAAAACCAACCCATTCACCCGGCGTCATTGGCGTCGGGTGAATTGGCGTTTGGGGAGAGATGACGATGGGATTGGCTGCGCTGCCCCCCCCTATGATGGGTTTGAAATCCCGGACACAAACCATGAAAAAAGCCCCCATGAAGGTCATGGGGGCAAGTCCGGAGATATACGCGTACTAGAGATTTATGTCGAAGCCTAAGCGGACATAACGGGGGGACTGGTAAGAGGTGGGGACGCCATAGCTCGGATCGGCGATACCTTGCGTGCTTTCCCCCGTCTCATAGCGCTCCTGCACACCTTTGCGGTTGAACAGGTTGAAGACGTCGGCCCGCAAAGTGACCTTCGGCCCGGAGAGGGTCTTGGTCTCATAACGCAGGGACATGTCCATGTTGTAGATCCAGTCGGTTTCCAGACCGGTGCCACGCGGGACTTCCTTGCCCATGCAGAAGTGAGACGCGGCACCATAGCCGTTTTCAAAGTTGTCGTAGCCGTTGGCCGGATAATAACCCCAGCAGCTCAGCTTTCTGGGCGACGCGACCTGAAGCTGCGAGCCGACGCTGAGCTTGTCCGTCACCTTGTAGCTGCCCCACAGTTTCAGCTTGTGCTTGCGGTGATTGGGCAGGTAGCCCGTTGCCCCAACGGTGAAGCCCGGCTGGTCGAAGTCCTGCGTGATACCTGCGTCGGACTGACCAAAGTCAGACTGCACATAGCCTTCCGAATTCCCCTTGCTCGACGACAGGGTATAGGAACCGTTGAGACCCCATTTGCCATCGAAGGCGCGCTTAAAGGTAAATTCCAATGCCTCGTACTTGCGGGTGGCCTTGGGATAGCCCAGGTCAGAAGCCGAGAAGGTGACCGTGCGTTGCGTCGCTTCACCGGGCAGCGCCGAATTGAGCACAATGGTCGAGGCGACGCCGGGGTTCAGGATGGTGTACTGGTGATAGCCGGACCAGATATTTTCACAGCCAGAGATTTTGTTCGCCTTGCAGTAGGCAATAACGGCCGCATCGATAGCCACATCTTCAGCGGTCTGCTTCAGGTCACGATTGGTATAGGTAAAGCCCACCGTCCACAGGTCCGAAAGCTTGTGTTCGACGCCAAGGATAATTTCATCCTCCTTCGTCGCTTCGAGATTGCGCGACAGCGAAGAGGTCGGATCCTGAACTTCCCCGGAACCCGTAACCGCACAGGATTTTGAACCCGCCGCCAGCGAACCGGACGTCAGCGCCAGCGGGCAGGCCACACCTCCGGTCCAGTTGGTGAGCTGCTTGGCCAGTACGGGCGTACCATCGCTGTTCGTGCCGCTAAAGGTCCAGTATTCACTGAAGAAGTATTCCTGAGCCCCTTGGCGATAAGCCGTATTACCTGCGATGGGCAGATAATAGGTGCCATAGAAGCCATAAACACGGGTCTTGCGCTCTTCACCCAGGGTGTAGTTGAAGCCCACCCGCGGAGCCGTCAGTTCGTTCAGATCAACATATTGCGAACCGTTGGCCGTAAAGTTGTTGAACTCATCCAATCGTACGCCCAGATTCAGAGTGAGGCGATCCGTTACCTTCCACTCATCCTGAACATAGTAGGAGTCATTCTGGGATTTAAAGGCCCCACCCGTCTTGTAATAGCCGAGACGGACATAGGCCGAGCTTGAGGTCAGCCCCAGACCTGCGCCCGAACCTGTTGAACAACGGGCGCTGGTGCCGCAGTTCGAGTAGATGTAATAGATGCCGTTACCGGTCCCCTGCGTGAAGTGTTCGAGCAGGTTTTCTTCCCGCTCAAAGCCAACCCGCACGTGGTGATCGCCCAGCAGCGAGAAGAACAGGTCGCCATCGACCCGTGAGAAGGTACGTTCCGTCCGCTGCGGGAAGCCGCGAGTCGTCGAACGCTGGGCGTTACCGAAGGGGCGTCCCAGAACAGAGCGACCGCTGGTGCCGTCTGAAACATAGGTGCCAAACGCGCTGCCGGAAATACCGATGCTTTCGCTCTTGTCGTTGTTTTTGCCATAGGCTGCCGACAGGGTAAACCAGTCGGTCAAACGACCTGTGTACTTTAACACGTAGCTAGGGTCGCCATACACGCTGTCGCTGACGCCGGTTATGTCTCCGATTTCACCGGTATCGACGTTGTAGCTGTAGCTGGAATAGCGGGTCTTGCCGGTATTGTCGAAATAGGTAGCTTCGAGGTGATGGTTTTCCGTTATGTACCCGTCCAGCTTAAGCGCGTGGTACATATTGTTAGACTTCGCTACCGACATACCGCCAGAGGTGTCACCATCGCGGGTATCACCCTTGTTGTATTCACCGACATAATAAAAGAACAGCTTGTCCTTAAGGATCGGACCACCCAGTTCTACGCTGGTGCTGCTAGAGGAATTATAGTCCCAGTGATTAGGCGTCCAGAGTTCATCAACGATGTTATTCTTGCTATCGTAGTTTTTACCAACGATGTCAGGCGCTTTTTCACGCAGGGCATTCGGTGTGTAGTTGAAATGCAGGGCCGCCTTGAAATTGTTGGAGCCTGACTTCGACACCTGATTCACCACACCACCGGTGGCGCGACCAAACTCAGCGGGATATCCGCCGTTTTTGACTTCCACCGCTTTGATAAAATCAAACGGCACATAGGACGAGCCCAGGTACTTATTGAAGTCGGTAATATTCATACCGTTGAAATAGTAGGCATTTTCAGCGACTGACGACCCGCCAATCGACGCGAGATTGCCAAAGGCGCTGTCGCCGCCGACGGTGCCCGGCGACATCAGAACCAGAGCGGTCAGGTTGCGCGCCACTGGCACATCCTTGGTCAGGTTCTCCACGTCGATCACCACACCGGTGGTTGAGCCGCTAAACGCCGCCCGTTTGCGAGCGCCGGTAACCACAACCTCCTGAACGGCCCCTTGGGCACTCAGGGAGATGTCGTAGGCGATAGATTTGGAGATTTCGACGGTAACACCGGATTCTTTCGCACTTGCGAAGCCGGAGGCCTCAACCTTCAGCTCATAATCGCCGGCCGGCAGCCCGGAGAAGAGGTAGGAGCCACCGCTATTCGTTTTTGCCGTGCGCACCGTTCCCTGAGAACTTGACGTTATGGTCACCGTAGCGCCCGCCACTGGCTTACCGCTTGCGTCAACGACCCGGCCAGTAACACTACCCGAAGTGTAGTCTTGCGCGAGCGCCGCTGAAGGAAGAGCCCCGGCCATAAGCGGTATCAATACACCCGCACCCATGGACATGGAAAGTCCGATAGCTCCGGAAAGGAGCCATGATTTTCTGGATAAATATTTCATTATTTCAGCACCTAATCAGATATACCTGATCATCCCCCATTAATGCGTAACTCCAAATGAGCCCGCTTCTGAGGGGATTTCAGCTGCTTTGGCGCGCCCTTGTCAAACGATTGAATCGTTTCTTGTGACACATTTTCATTATAATTATTAAATAATTGTAATTTTGCAACACACCCTAAAATTGCATATCCCGCAAAATAAATTACAAGGTTATTTTTTTGTTGAATTAATAAAGAAATTTGGTATTTTTAATACGCATACCGTATACGGCAATCGTTTTCATTAAAAATTTGTAATTGTGCAGCGCAGCATAATTTCATCACCTATGAGGCGAACCCGCTACAGGAGGTTCAATCTTCTGAGGGAACGACGCTTTCCCGGAAGCATGCCACGGGGTGCTGCAAGTTCGTCCGGGTCAGATCTCAGCTATATCGGCATCGGATATAATTGCGAGGGATATGAAAGGTCGGAGGGGCAGGCATCCAAACAGCCAAGCCTCAGATTTGCCGAGCGCACAGTTTGTTTTCTACAGACGACCAGCAAAGACGTGAATTGGAACAATCTTTTAATGAGATGGCGGAAACGATGGAATTGGCTGCGCTACGCTCCGCCGAAACCTACGCTTCGCCCCGGTTTTGACGCGCCGTGTTTTACACGGCTTGCCCTTAGGGCGCCTTCGGCGTCGCTCGGCCTTTCGGCTCTCGCCGAACCCCATTATTGATGGGTTCAAGTCCCCATCTCGTCGATCAAACAAAAAGACCGGCCCAAAGGAGCCGGTCTTTTTGTTTGATGGCGGAGACGATGTCCTTTTGAAGTGCGTCCAGCGTCGTCTAAGGTCGTATGAGAGTGCATTGATTTATTTGTAGAAAGTGATTCAATTCGTCCGAAACCATCCATCTTGGTTCCCGGCTAATTCTGGCTCCTGCTGGGGTAAATGCTGGGGTAGGATTAGGGGAACGACGAATGGCTACCTTCACTACAAAGCGGATTGAGGCCCTCAACGCGCCGGGCCGATACTCCGACGGAAACAATTTATACCTTCAGGTCGCGAAGACCGGGAGCAAATCGTGGCTATTCATTTACCGCTGGAATGGCTCACAGAAAGAAATGGGTTTGGGGCCGTTCCCAGCCATAGGGCTGGCCAATGCGAGAGAGGCCGCAAGGGATGCTCTTAGGCTTCTTAAAGACCGGACCAATCCGCAGGACCCCTTAGCCGTCCGACGTGCGGAGGAGGAAGCCAAACGTGAAAAGCCAGCCTTTGGCGTGTTTGCGGAGCAAATGCTGTCAGACATCGAACTGCAATGGCGAAATGACAAACACCGGGCGCAGTGGCGGTACACGCTACGCGAATACTGCAAGCCCCTTTGGGAAATGCCAGTCAGTGACATCGACACTCAGGGTGTTCTCAAGGTCCTTAAACCGATCTGGCAAACCATACCAGAGACGGCATCGCGTTTGAGAGGCCGGGTTGAAAGGGTGCTGGACGCCGCTGCCGCGAAGGGGCTGCGTTCCGGGGCTAATCCGGCCCGCTGGAAAGGCCACCTTGATCACCTGCTGCCGAAACGCCATCGGCTGACGCGCGGGCACCATGCGGCGATGCCCTACTCCGAGGTGCCTGCGTTTGTTCACGACCTGCGCAAACGAGACAATATGTCCGCTCTTGCCCTGGAGTTTCTCATCCTATGCGCGGCGCGATCCGGCGAAGTCTTAGGAATGACGTGGGAAGAGGGTAAGCGTAAACACGCACCCATGTTGCGGATCTGACGATTTTGTGGATCAGGCGCCGGCTTTATCTGGCTTAAAATTCCATGGCATCAACTCGTCGAGACGAGAGACGGTCCAGCCGT
>NZ_JAIXSV010000320.1 GCF_027484505.1 Asticcacaulis sp. | reverse complement strand
GAAAAGTGGGGCCTCGATGCCGCCGTCATCGGCGAAACCAACACCTCCGGACATATCGTTCTGACGCACAAGGGCGAGGTCGTCTGCGACCTGCCGCTGGGCCCGCTGAGCGACGACGCGCCGCTGTACGACCGCCCGTGGGTCGAGCCGGATATGGAAGCGCCGCTCGCCTCGGTGCCGTCGGCCCCGGTCGGTGACGCCCTGTTGACCCTTCTGGCCTCGCCCGACATGGCCTCCAAGCGCTGGCTGTGGGAACAGTACGACCGTCACGTCATGGCCGACACGCTGGCCGACTCGGCCACCGGTTCCGACGCCGGCATGGTCCGCGTGCACGGCACCAAGAAGGCGCTGGCCGTTACATCGGACTGCACGCCGCGCTATGTGAAGGCCAACCCCTATGAGGGCGGCAAGCAGGCCGTCGCCGAAGCCTGGCGCAATCTGACCGCCGTAGGGGCCGACCCTATCGCTATCACCGACAATCTGAATTTCGGCAATCCGGAGCGCCCCAAGATCATGGGGCAGATCGTGCGCGCCATTGACGGCATGGCCGAAGCCTGCCGTGAGCTGAACTTCCCCGTCGTGTCAGGCAATGTGTCGCTGTATAACGAAACCAATGGCGTGGCCATCCCGCCGACCCCGACCGTGGGTGCGGTAGGCCTGTTGACCGACTACGATCAGCGCGTCGGTTTTCATACGCTGAAGGCCGGTCAGGTGCTGGTCCTCGTCGGCGAAACCGTCGGCGAACTGGGCTCGTCTCTGTACCTGCGCGAAGTGCACGGCATCGAAGCCGGTGCACCGCCGAAGGTCGATCTGAGCGTCGAAAAGCGCAATGGCGATTTTGTGCGCGACCTGATCCGCTCCAAAACCGCCAGGGCCGTACACGACCTGTCGGATGGCGGCCTGCTGCCGGCGGCCTTCGATATGGCCTCGGCGTCGAGCGTCGGCATCGAGCTGAAAAACCCCACCGCTCTCGAAGACCACATCTTTGCCTTTGCCGAAGATCAGGCGCGTTACCTGATCGCGGTCGATGAAGCGTCGGCGCATCTGGTGCTGGCCAAGGCCGCCGAAGCGGGCGTCCCCGCCCTGACCATAGGTGTGGCGGGCGGCTCTGACCTCAGCCTGACCGGCGTCATGTCGCTGTCCTTGAGCGAACTGAAAACCGCCAATGAGCGCTGGCTGCCGGAATTTATGGGGTAAACACAGCCCCTCCCTTGGTGTCAGGGGAGGGACTTCTTAAAACGTCACCTGATTTTGTCCCGGACGGACCCGCTCCGGGCGGCGTTCGGTAAAGCGCTTTTCGGCCTCGGCAAGCTGTGCCCTGGTCATCAACGGCGTCAATCGTTGCAGATCAGCCGATACCGGCATCGGATTTTGCTGCCAGGTGCGCGCCTCATGCGCCAGCGCATGATAGACATAGGCCTCGGTCAGGTCTTTAGCCACACCCTCACCCGTTTCCAGTCGCCGCGCCCATTCGACCTGCGCTTCGGGCAAGCCGGCTTCGGCGGCCTTACGGATCAGGTCAATACCGCGCGTACAGTTGGCCTCGACACCCCGCCCCTCGCATAGCATCTGCCCCGTTAGCAGCAGCCCCTGCGGATAGTCCTTGAAGGCCGAGCGCTGCACCCAGACAAAGGCTTCTTTCTCGTCCTTTGCGATGCCTTCGCCGCTGAGGTAGTGGCGACCTAACTGATACTGCGCCTCAGCATGGCTCTGGGCCGCCGCCTTTTTGTACCACGCCACGGCCTTGGCCGGGTCCTTCTCGACCTGAAAGCCGTTATCATAGGCCTGCGCCACATAGACCTGCGACTTGAGGACGCCGATTTCGGCATAGGCCAGTTCGTAATCAAAGGCGGTTTTGTAGATTTTGACGCCGCGCCAGCGTTCATTTTCCTGCCACATCCACAGCCCGGCAATGATCAGCGGCACCACAAAGGCCAGTACCTGCACCACACGTACCCACGGCTTGGGCTTGGGGTTGCGGATATCCGTCAGATTGGTCATGCGGCGGTCCGTAAATAAGGTAAAGCCATGCCCGCAGAGGCGGACGATTGCCACTTGTTAACCCATTTTGTGATAGTTCCAAGTCTATTGTGTTTGTTAATCGAGTCGTTCTCAAGGCCCTCCCCATGCCCATTGCGCAATCCGATCTCGAAGCCCGCCTGAAAGCCGCCTTCCCGGACGCCGAGATTGTCGTCGAAGATCTGGCCGGGGACGGTGATCACTACAAAGCCTATATCACCGACGCCGGTTTCGCCGGGATGCCGCGCGTGCGCCAGCATCAGAAGGTCTATGCGGCCCTGTCCGATCTGATGAGCGGGCCGTTGCACGCGCTGGCCCTCGAAACCCGCATCCCCTGAAGGCAGGCCCGCCGATGCGCTATCGCCCGTTCGGACATTCCGGTCAGGCCCTGTCAGCCCTGGGACTCAACGTCTCGTGGGCGAAACTGGGTCGTAGCCGCAATGCCGCGACGCGGCTGCTGAACACCGCGCTCGAAAACGGCATCAATACATTTCACCTGACCTCGGCCCATCCGGACCTGCTGGCGGCAGCGACCGAAACCTTTGCGGTTGTCGATCGGCGCGTCCTGTTCATCTCCCTGAGCGCCGAAGAAGAAGGCAGCAGCGATCCCGCCGATGAATACCGGCTGGAGCCCCTGCGTGAGCGTCTGCGGGGGGTAATCAAATCGTCGGGTCTGCAATGGATCGACCTGCTCGTCTTCCATGCCAACGGCTTTGATCGTATTCCGGACCGCAGTTGGACCTTTATCACAGCCCTGCGTGAGGCGGGGATGCTGAAATTTACGGGTGCGACGGCCAATGACGACCTGATCAAGGTCGCGGTCGATGACGGACGTTTCAACATTCTGAAGACCGTTTTCGACATCGACACCTCGTGGAACAAGCGCCACCTGCTTGACTACGCTCTGGCGCAGGGTATGGCCGTGTTCGGGCACGACTTCTTCCCGGCACAGTACCGTAAACCCGAAGCCGTTGTACCGAAAAAGGGGTGGCTCGGCCTGTTCGGTGGCCAATCCATCGACCCCTTGGCCGGACGCGGCACCTACGCCTTCCTGCATCAGACACCCGACTGGACCGCCGAAGAACTGTGCCTGTCCTACGCCCTGACCCAGCCCAATCTTTCGACCCTGTTCGCCACAGCGGAT
>NZ_JAIXSV010000049.1 GCF_027484505.1 Asticcacaulis sp. | reverse complement strand
ACTCAAAGAGTTTAAACGCGTCGCCATGAGAGCAGACAAAACCGACAACAGCTTCAAGGCTATGATCTATCTCGCAGCCGCCGTCATAAACTCAAAATGAATCCCCACAAACCCTAGACAGCAAGCGCCGCCCAGTGAAAGAAGTAGACCGCAAGGTGGGGCCATACCCTTACTACGGGGCTAGTGGGCAACAAGGAACAATTGACGGTAAGGCTCGCGTTCCAATCAAAGCGCGTTGCGGAACTATCTCACGCAGCAAAACATCCCCATACGCGAAGCCGCATGACGCAAACCCGATGCGTTCAGGTCCAGACGGGTGATCGTGATCGAAGATGACAAAGAAAAACCCTCCTGCCAAATCAATGACAAAGGGAATCACAACCCAGACCAAAATGAAATCCCCCCAGAGAGTCAAACCTCAAGGCCGCTGGTCTAACACGCCGAAACGGCGCTGTCGTTACAGGGGTTGAGTTGTCCCTCGCTGGCGCCGGCGCACATCAGAAGCGCGCCGTCCAGCGCATCGCCCTGCGCTGTGGCAATAAAGGGCAACACAGAGTCCGACAGGTAGGGGATATAATGCGGTGCCACGCCGCCCAGCAGACATACCTGCGGGGCCCCCAGCGCCGTCAGACGCTGCACATAGGTTTCCAGCCAGCGCACAGCGGTCTTAATGATCCCGGTCGCCAGAGGGTCTTCGGCCTTGGCCAGCTCCACCACATCCGGCGCAAAGGTGCCGAAATCAGTCGGTCGCGCCTCAGCCAGCCAGGCATGCAGGTCGATACCGGCACTGGAGAAAAAGCGATTGACGCGCTCGGTCAGGGCCGAGCCTTCGATGAGACCATCGCGGGCCATCAGAGCGTGACGCAGGGCCTGACGCCCCAGAGTGGCCCCCGATCCTTCGTCGCCCAGCGCGAAGCCCCAGCCGCCGACCTGATGGCTCTGACCCGACAGCCAGGCATAGCCGACCGACCCCGTGCCGCCGATAAAGATGGCACCGTCACGACCGCCAAAGGCCCCAAGGCAGGCCGTATGGGCATCGGTGGCCACCTTGACGTTGCGAAATGCAGCGGCCTTGGCGGTGACACGCTGCCGGTCCGCTTCGGTGACCACGCCGGCCAGCCCCAGCCCCAGCCGGCACTCAGGGAAGATATGCGCCTCCAGCCCCGCCTGATCCAGCGCGCGGTCGATGGCTTCGCGGATATTGCCCCAGCTATAGTCGAGGCCTAATTGAATATTGGCCGGTCCGGACAGGCCCTGCCCAAGGGTGCGGCCCTCCGAAGTCGTCAGCCGCGCGCGGCAGCGCGTGCCGCCGCCGTCAATGCCGATGAAGTATCCTGACATGAATCTTGCCTCAGCTTTGCGTCATCAGGGCGTCGCAGATCGCCCGGACCAGCGAAGCCTCGGTGAGGCGGAAGGAGTCGCTCGACAGGCCCAGTTCCAGTTCGGCGGGACCGACCTCTTGCAAACGCGAGCATGACCCGTGCACCCAGGGCACACCGGTGTCGCTGATGATCTGCCCGATTTGCGCGGCATTGACACCGCCGCCGGCCATGATGTCGATGCGTCCGGCCGAGGTCTCGACCATCGCCCGCACGGTCTCAAGCCCTTCGATAGCGCGCATCTGTGTGCCGGAGGTGAGGACCGTGTCGAAGCCCAGCCCGATGGCCGTTTCCAGCGCGTCAAGCGGATCAGGCGTCAGGTCGATGGCGCGGTGCAGCGTCATTTTCAGCCCCTTGGCGTGTGCACACAGCCGGGCCAGAAAGACCTCATCCAGATAGCCGTCTTCGGTGAGCGCGCCCATCACCACGCCTTCCAGACCATGGTCGGCCATGGCGTCGATATCGCGACGCATGACATCGAGATCGTCCGGCCCATAGACAAAGCCGCCTTCGGTGGGGCGGATCATGGCGCGGGTGGAGTGGCCCAGCGCCTGCGCGGTGCGGACCAGTCCGGGGCCCGGCGTCAGGCCGCCCAGACTAAGCGCGCTGCACAGTTCAATGCGCGCCGCCCCGCCTTCGACGGCGGCATAAAGCGAGCGTGGACTGTCCACGCAGACTTCCAGTTGGCAAGGCGGGGTGGGGATGCGCCGCAGCGCGGGCTCGGCCAGAAGGGTGGGGTGTTTGGAAAGCGACATCTAACTTTATTCTCCGGCCACGATCGTAAGGCCCAGCTTTTCGAGGTAACGGGCCTGCGGCGGCATGGTGTTCGCGTAATCGGTGATGGTGCCCTGCATCTGACGCAGTATGGCAGACAGGTCCTGTGGTTCGATGAGATCGGCCAGCGGATCATAGCGCTTAGGCCTCAGGCCCTGACCGAACAGGACAGCCAGCCAGCTGGGGATCTGAAACAGGTCCCCGCGGGACATGATGACGCGCCCGCTCTCGCTGAACTGATCCAGCTTGTACTGGAGCGAAGCGGGAATGCTCATCTCGCGGCAGTATCGCCAGAACTCGGAATCATCGCGTTTGGTCAGCTTGTAATGGGCGATCAGGAAATCGCGGATGGTGTCATAATCCATGCCGACCGCCTGATTATATTGCTGGGCCAGAAGCGGATTGAAGTCCGGGTCCGGGAAGAGGTCCATGAACTTGATCAGACCCGAATGGATCAGGTGGATGGAGGTGGACTCCAATGGCTCCAGGAAGCCGCCGGACAGGCCGATGGCGACCACATTCTTGTGCCAGAACTGTCGGGCGCGGCCCGTGCGGAAGCGAATCAGGCGGGGTTCAGCCAGGGTCGGGGCATCGAGATGGGTAAGCAGGATACGCTGCGCCTCGTCCTCACTCATGAAGTCGGCGCTGAAGACGTGGCCATTGCCGGTGCGGTGTTGCAGCGGGATGCGCCATTGCCAGCCCGCGCTGTGGGCCGTGGCCCGCGTATAGGGCAGGGATTCTGAGACATTGGCGCAGGGCACCGCCCAGGCGCGGTTGGCGGGCAGCCAGTGGCTCCAGTCCTCAAAGCCCGTCTCCAGCGTTTTTTGCAGCAGAAGCGCGTGCATACCGGAACAGTCAAGGAAGAGGTCTCCGTCGAGGATGTCCCCCTTTTCGGTCTGCACGCCGGTAATAAAGCCGTCTTCGGCGCGCTGATTCACCTGCGTAATGCGGCCTTCGTGACGCACGACGCCGCGCGCTTCGGCATAACGACGCAGGAATTGCGCAAACAGGCCGGCATCAAAATGATAGGCATAGCCAAGTGTGGAATGTACACCGGTGTCATGGCGCGGCGCGGGGGCGAAACGCCCTTGCCGCGCGGCGACACTGGCCAGGGAATAGGCTTCGAAGGGCGTCGTGTCGCCGGACAGGGCGGCGCGTATATAATAGTGGTGGAAGGCCGCCCGCCCGATCTGCGCCCCGATGACACCGAACGGATGGATATAGCTGTCATCTTTCTGATGCCAGTTGCGAAACTCGATCCCCAGCTTGAAGGTGGCCTTGGTCTCGCGCAGAAACGTCGTTTCGTCGATCCCCAGAAGCCGGTTGAAGTCCTGAATCGGCGGAATCGTCGCTTCGCCCACGCCAATGGTGCCGATGTCTTCCGACTCGATCAGATGGATTTGCCCCAGCTTGCCTTCGGTGAGTCGCGCCAGAAGGGCCGCCGTCATCCAGCCGGCCGTTCCGCCGCCAACAATGACAATTTTACGAAAACCCGGTTGTTTCCGAGGTAAATCCTGCATGGGGGGCCTGATCGAAGAGGGGGGTATTTCAAAGATGAAAAGACAGGGTCACAAAGTTTGCGGAACGGCGCAATGCCAATTTGGTATTTTAGTGGTTATGTTGCCAATTTGCATCAAGGTCTATTATTGGTCCTATTGGTTCTCGGCGTTATGAAAAATTTATATTATTGAAATAATACAATAAAAATTTACATAAATCGAAATTTTAGGCACGGGGGTCTATTTATATGGCAAATTTGGTCCCTAAAACGTACAATAATTAAATCAAATATATGAATTCTCGTTGACAGAGTTCAAAGTTGTCATACGCTCGTTATACGAACGCCATTTTCGTGTCACACAAGCGACGCGAACGGCGTGCGAGCCACCATGGATTTATGACCATTTAAGGGGACGAAGTGATGAGTTTAAAACGCTCTGTTTTGATGAGCACGGCGCTCGTCGGGGTGATGCTTTCGGGCACCGCCTACGCACAGCAAGGCAACGATGTGCAGGAAGTCGTTGTTGTCGGCATCAAGGGCAGCCTGCAAAAGGCCGCCGCGATCAAGAAGAAGACCGACGCCATTGTCGATGTCATCTCGGCCGAAGACGTCAGCAAGTTTCCCGACACCAATATCGCGGAATCGCTGTCGCACCTGCCGGGCGTCAGCGTTGACCGCAACTTCGGCGAAGGCGAAAAGGTCTCGATCCACGGCACCGATCCGGCTCTGAACCGCATTCTGGTCGATGGCCACTCGATTGCCTCGGCCGACTGGGGTGGCAACCCGAACGACCCGACCAGCCGTACCTTCAACTATTCGCTGATGGCGCCGGAAATCGTCGGTCAGCTCAAGGTTTACAAGAACCCCGAAGCGTGGATCGACGAAGGCTCGCTGGGCGGTACGGTTATCCTCGAAACCCGCAAGCCGCTGGACCTGAAGCCCGGCACCATCACCGGTTCGCTCGGCTACAGCTATAATGACCGCTCGGAAAAGGGCGATGTCCGCGGTTCGGCCCTGTATAGCTGGCATAACGAAGCCAAGACCTTTGGTATCCTCGTTGCGGCCACCTATGACAAGCAGCAACTGCACCGCGCCGGTATCGAATATTTCGGCTATATGGGTGCCGGTGCCTTCAACAGCGCCTTCACGGTGTCTGGTAACAATGTCACCGGCCCGAAGATCAACGGTGCCGCGCCGACCCTGGCGTCCTATAACCAGTTGGCGGCCGCCAATGTGCCCTGCTGCTTCAACTGGGCCTATTTCGACCAGACCCGTCAGCGCACCGGCGTCAGCACGGCCATCCAGTGGAAGCCGAACGATGACACGCAGTTCGACCTGACCGCCCTGCATATCGAAGGCGACTACACCAACTATAACCAGTCGATGTACGCCGTTCCGGTGTGGAACAGCGCCAATTCGCGCGATTTCACTGTATCGAATGGCCTGATCACCGGGGCTTACGTGCCGTCCAAGGCCGCCGGCACCGGCACCCTGACGCAGTATGACGCCATTCTGCGCACCACGGTCGTTAAGACGGACAGCGTCAATCTGGCCGGTAAGTGGAATGCCGGTGACTGGAAGGTATCCGGTAATGTCGGCTGGACGCAGGCAACGGGTGGTAAAGAACCGGAGCGCATGATCAGCTTCGACCTGAATTCCGGCTTCCAGTTCGGTTTCACGGCCAACAGCACCTATATCAACTACGATACCTCGCCCACGACGCCCAAGTCGTTCTTCCGTTCGCCGTCGTCTTCGACCAGCACGATCAACGGTGTGACCGGCAACTACGTCCAGATGGGCGGCATGGAACGCAGCCGCACCACGGACAAGGAAACCTATGGTCAGATCGACTTCCGTCGCAATCTGGACGGTTTCTTTGAGGCCGTGCTGTTTGGTGCCAAGCTGACCAAGCACGAGAACTCGCTGGATGCCGAAGGCTGGGACTACTTCGCCAACAAGACCCTGTACCTCAGCGACTTCGCCTCTGAGTTGACGCCGAACGGCCTGTGGGCCGACATGGGCGGCAGCGGCAATGCCATGCAGTATCTGGGCCTGACGCGCGACGGTATCTTCGGTGTCATCAATGCCAGCATCACCCGCTATAACGGGCCGAAGTACGGCATGGAATTCACCGTGAAGGAAAACATCGCCGCCGGTTACCTGCAAGGCAACTTCCGTCACGACAAGTGGCGCGGTAACGTGGGCGCGCGTCTGGTTTCGACCGAAGATCAGTCGAACTACTGGGAAACCTCGGACGGCGGCACGACCTACACGCCCAAGAGCGTCACCCAGAAGGAAACCAAGCTGCTGCCGAACATCAACGTCGTTTATGAAGCGGCCGAGGATGTGCTGATCAAGGTCGGTGCGGCGCAGGTGATCGCCCGTCCGCGCTACAGCCAGCTGGCCGGCACGGTCGAACTGAACGATCGTCAACTGACCGGCGGTGGTGGTAACGCCAACCTGAAGCCCTACGAATCGACCAACTTCGAAGCGTCGGTGGAATGGTACTTCGACAAGACCGGCCTTCTGGCGGCGGAACTGTTCCATCGCAAGATCAGTTCCTACGTCGTCAGCGACACGCAGGAAAAGGTCTTCTTCAACAAGCTGACCAACGCCAACGCGACCTACTCCTTCTCGTCGCCTTTCAACGCCCAGAACGCCACCGTCACCGGCTTCGCGCTGCAAGGGCAAAAGGATATCGCCTACGGCTTCGGTATCATCGCGAACTACACCTTCGCCGATGCCGACACCGGCACGACGGCCTACAACATGCCGTACCTGTCGCGTGATACCATCAGCGTCATCCCCTACTACGAAGAAGGCCCCTGGCAGGTGCGCCTGAGCTACAACTATCGCTCGCAATACTTCACGGGCATCGGTCGTCGTAACTCGAAGGACTTCACCGACTCCTACAAGCAGGTCGATCTGTCGGCCACCTATAAGGTCAACGACAAGGTGTCGATCTATGCCAACGGTCAGAACCTGCTCGACGAGATGTACTACTCGTTCAGCTCGTTCGCAGACGCGCCGACCGCCTTCTATAAGAACGGCCGCCGCTTCTTCGTCGGTGTGAACCTGAAAATGTAATCCAAAGTATTCATATTTTTAATATGAATGTTTAAAGTGTTCTGTATGTATTAGTGGTGCAAACTGGCCCGACCTCAATTGAGGTTCGGGCCTTTTTTGCTTTTAACCGGTTTAAATTTTCAAATTAAAATCGTTTGCAAAAACTTATTTTAGTTGATTGGATTTTTTTTTTTTTTTTTAATTTGGCGCGCCTCTTGCGGGGCGGGTGGCCTGAGGGCTGTGCAGAGCAAGGGAGAACCATTCGTGCATCGGACAGTGATTTCGAAGGGGCGTGTGGCCGCCGGGATAGACGGGCTGATTGCTTTTTGTCTCTGCCTGATTGTGGCCCTTTCTCTGATGAGCGTGCCGGCGCGGGCGGAGACCCTGAAGGGGCCTGAAACGCGGACCCTGACGGAGGGCTGGCGCTTTCGCATCGCTGAGGGCGACCCCAATCGCGCGGCGCATCCCGAAGTCGCGAACTGGATGACGGCCACGGTGCCGGGCACGGTGCAGAGTGACCTGATCGCGTCGGGCAAGCTCAAAGACCCCTATGTCGGCCTGAACGAGGCGGAGGCGCAGTGGGTCGGCCTGTCGGACTGGGAATACGAAACCTCGTTTACACTGGATGAGGCGACGCTGAAGCGCGGCCATATCGACCTTGTGTTCGACGGGCTGGATACGTTTGCCGAGGTGACGCTGAACGGTAAGGCCTTGCTGTCGGCCGACAATATGTTCCGTAGCTGGCGCGTGCCGGTTAAGGGTATGGTGGTGGGCGGGACCAATCGTCTGCATATCCGTTTTGCCTCACCCATCAATAAAATGCGGCCCTTCATGCAGGGGCTGAGCTATTACCAGCCGGGGGCCTATGACTCGGCCTTTGGCGATGAGCCGCTGGGGCAAAACAGTTCAGCCTATGTGCGCAAGGCCGGGTATCAGTACGGCTGGGACTGGGGCCCGCGCATCGTGACGCTGGGGCCGTGGCGACCGGTGCGGCTGGACATTTACGACGGGGTGCGCCTGTCGGACTTTTATGCGCAGCAACAGCATCTCGATGATCAGGTGGCCGCCCTGGAGGCGCGGTTCGAGATCGTCTCCGATGCGGCGCGCAACGCCACTCTGGAGGTCACCGTCACCGATCCGGACGGCAAGACGCAGACGCAAACACAAAGTGTCCCGCTTTATGCCGGGAACAACAGCCTCAGCCTGCCGGTACGTATCGATAATCCGAAACGCTGGTGGCCGGTAGGTTATGGCCGTCCGGATCGCTACACGGTTCGCGCGCGTGTCCTGAGCGAGAACGTGGTGATGGGCGAACGTACCCACCGCATCGGTCTGCGCACCTCGGAAATCCGCCGCCAGAAGGACGAGTGGGGCCGAAGCTTCGACATTCTGATAAATGGCGTGCCCATCTATATGAAGGGCGCCAATATGATCCCGCTCGACATGATGCCGCCGCGGGTGTCGGATGCCTACAGGGATCGCATCCTCAAAACGGCCATCGACGCCAATATGAACATGCTGCGTCTGTGGGGCGGCGGGCACTATTTCGATGACGGCTTCTACGACTGGGCCGACGCTCACGGTCTGATGCTGTGGCAGGACTTCATGTTCGGCGGCTCGATCCCACCTTACGATGAAGCCTACCGCGAAAACGTGCGTCAGGAGGCCTATGATCAGGTGCGCCGTCTGCGCCACCATCCGTCCATCGTCATCTGGGGCGGCAATAATGAGGTGCAGGTCAACTGGGATAACTGGGGCGACAGTCAGGCCCTGAAGGACAAGGTCGGTCGCAAGGAGGCCGAACGCATACATACCGGTCTGGTCCGCCTGTTCGATCAGGTGCTGCGCGGCGCGGTTGATACCTATTCGCCGGGCACGCCCTACTGGCCGGGCTCACCCACCGCCGACTATGACGGGCCATCGGATGGCGACAGGGACGGGGATCGCCACTACTGGACGGTCTGGGGCGGCAAGCAGCCCGTGGAGACCTATCTGACGGTGACGCCGCGCTTTATGTCCGAATATGGGCTGCAATCCTTCCCGGTCATGGCGACGATCAAGGCCTTTGCCAGCCCGAAGGACATGGCCATCGATGCCCCGGTGATGATCGCCCACCAGAAGTTCGACAAGGGTCGCGGCAATCAGCGCCTTCTGATGTACATCAACAACAATTACGGGCAGCCCAAGCGCTTTGAGGATTTCGTCTATCTGTCGCAGGTGATGCAGGCCGAAGGTATCGAGCTGGCGGCGCGGCACCTGCGCGCCTCGCGCCCGCAGAATATGGGCGGCCTCTACTGGCAGCTTAACGATGTGTGGCCGGTGGCGTCGTGGTCGAGTGTCGATTATTACGGACGCTGGAAGGCGCTGCACTATTCGGCGCGTCGCTTCTATGCCCCCGTCTCCGTATCGCTGCTGCGGCGCGAGGGCCTGACCGAACTGTCGGTGGTGTCGGATCGTCAGAGCGAGGCGCGCCTGCACTGGCGGCTGAAGGTGATGACGCTGGACGGCAAGCTGTTGTCGCAATGGACGCAGGACCTGAACGCCGCCCCGCTCAGCGCGCAGGTTGTCATGCGGCTCAGCGATGCCGACCTGCTGAAAGGCGCCGATCCCAAATCGACCCTGGTCAGTGTCGAGCTTCTGGAAAACGATCAGGTCATCTCACGGCATCAGAGCTATTTCGTCGCCTCCAAGGCACTGGCGCTCAGCGATCCGAAGATCAAATCGCGCCTGACCCGCACGGCGGACGGCTATCGCCTCACCTTGTCGGCACGCACGCTGGCGCGGCAGGTCTGGGTCGATACGGACGCACTGGAGGTGAGCCTGTCCGACAATGCCTTTGACCTGATGCCGGGTGAAACCGTCACCCTTGATCTCAAAACCTCAGCCTCTGAGGCGCAACTGCGCCGGGCGCTGACCATCCGTTCCCTCTATGGCGCTGCGCAATGATTTCCCGATCTGTATTTCCCCGTTTGAAACCCTTGTTGCTGACCGCGAGCCTCAGCGCCCTGTCCGTAGGAATGGCACTGGCGCAAACCGCTGAGCCACCTATGGACCCGCGCATCGCCCGTATGACCGTCGAACAGAAGGCGGCGCAGATGCAGAACCGCGCCCCAGCCCTGCCGTCGGCGGGCCTGACCGCCTACGAATGGTGGAACGAAGGCCTGCACGGCGTGGCGCGGGCCGGCGAAGCGACCGTCTTTCCGCAGGCCATCGGACTGGCGGCCACCTGGAACCCGGCCTTGCTGAAACAGGTGGGGGATGTGATTTCGACCGAGGCGCGCGCCAAGTTCAATTCCACCGATCCGGCGGGCGATCACCCGCGCTATTACGGCCTGACCCTGTGGTCGCCCAATATCAACATCTTCCGCGATCCGCGCTGGGGCCGGGGGCAGGAGACCTATGGCGAGGACCCCTTCCTGACCAGCCGTCTGGCCGAAGGCTTCGTCACCGGGCTTCAGGGGCCGGACCCGCAGCACCCCAAGGTCGTGGCCTCGGTCAAGCATCTGGCCGTGCATTCGGGGCCGGAGGCCGGGCGGCACGGCTTTGCCGCCGCGGTGTCGCCCTATGATCTGGAAATGACCTATCTGCCGGCCTTCCGTTATTCGGTCATGACGACCAAGGCGCAGTCGGTCATGTGCGCCTATAATGCCGTAGGTGGCGTCCCGGCCTGTGCCTCGGACCTGTTGCTTAAAACCTATGTGCGCGACGCCTGGGGTTTCAAGGGCTATGTCGTCACCGATTGCGACGCTATCTACGACATGACGCGCTTTCACTTCTATCGCCTCAATGACGCCGAATCCTCGGCCGAAAGCCTGAAGGCGGGTGTCGATCTCAACTGCGGCAATGCTTACGCGGCCCTGCCCGAAGCCGTGAGCAAGGGCCTGATCCCCGAATCCCTGATGGATCAGTCGCTGAACCGTCTGCTGGATGTGCGCAAGCGTCTGGGGATCGATGGCGCGCCGAGTCCGTGGGTGAAGATCAGCCCGGAGGCCATCAACACGCCACAAGCGCAAGGATTGGCGCTACTGGCGGCGGAACAGTCGCTGGTCCTGCTCAAAAACAACGGCGTCCTGCCGCTCAAGCTGGGTCAGACCGTGGCGGTGATCGGCCCCAATGCCGATACGCAGGAGACGCTGCGCGGCAATTACAATGGCATAGCGCGTCAGCCGGTGACGCCTCTGGCCGGATTGCGGGCGCAACTGGGGGCCGCGAAGGTCCTCTATGCGCAGGGCGCGACCCTGGCCGAAGGGGTGCCAACCACGGTGCCGGAAACCGCGCTGCGCACACCCGAAGGCCTATCGGGCCTGACGGCCAGCTATTACGCCAATGCCGACTTTGCCGGTGCGCCGGTTGAAACCCGCACTGAGCGTACCGTGAATCTGGAATTCATGAACCGCCTGCCGGTCAAGGCGCTGAAAGACGGGCCTTACAGCATCCGCTGGAGCGGTCAGATCGTGCCCCCGGCAGCAGGCACCTATCGCCTTAAGGTCTTTGTGGATCGCTGCTGGTCCTGCGAGAGCAACCAGCACGATGAGGT
>NZ_JAIXSV010000185.1 GCF_027484505.1 Asticcacaulis sp. | reverse complement strand
GCGTTTCCCCAAGCAATGCGGTTCGATCTTCGCCCATTGGGCATCGGTTAGAATATTGCGGTCCATGAACAGTATGAATCACAATTCGATTCATCTGTGAATCCCCACAAACCCTAGTCGGTCTGCTATGGCTGTCCGGAGAGCATTTTGCGGTGGCCGCGAGAATTATGTTGTAGTAGCCTCCCAATAGCAATGGGCTTTTGAGTGGCTGTTCAGGTGTTTTTTGCTCGTTTTAATAAGCTGCCACCGCAGCGAGATGGCGGTTAAGCCCTTCTGGTGTAGGCGACGGCTAAAATTCTACAAGTGAAAGCTGCGCTTGAGCCCTCGGCTCGGCTAACCGGTGTGATCGGGCCCTTTTAGCCTATGAATTGGAGCTGTCCGCCGGAAAGTGCCAACCCTAAGGGTGCGCTGACATGGGGCCAGCACAAAGGGCTCTGATGAGAATGTGGAATACCAACGACCGAAGATGCCGGCCACACCCGGGTGTTAAAAAAAGCGAAAAATTTTCATACGTGTCAGTGACATGAGAAACTCCCGAAAGGCTTACCTAGAGCCATTTTCAATGACCCCTTGTTATAAGAAATCGGCTAACGAAAATGACCCCGCGTATTTTTTGTGTTAAATTTTAACAAGGGGCTAACGAAGTTGTTTTATAAGACCCCAGCGGGCTTTGTGTAGAGGTATCGCGTCGGTGTGGGTTGCTTCCCGGTTCAACTCGTATTGCCCGTGGCCTTGGGTGATTTTTTTGTTCTGAAGCGTATTGTGCGTTCATCTGGAGCAATTCCTGGTGTGGAGGGTGGAATGATTCCCGGTAATGCCTACGGGAAGACCAGTCACGATCAGTTTGTACGGGAGTTGTCGCACCAGTATAGTAACGTATTTCGGCGCTATTTTTATAGGGCGACACGAAGTCATGCGGAAGCTGAGGACCTGACGCAAGAGTTGTTTGTCCGTGTTATTCGCAAGCGTGACATTCAAGATGTGCTCGACGCTGAACCCTATCTATTTCGAATAGCGATAAATCTTCTGAAAGATAGGCGGCGCCGCAGAAGTACGTCCTCAGCGTTTCTAAATGAGGTATATGTCACTGAAGACGCTGTAGAATTAATTTCTCCTGAACGCGTGCTTCAAAGTAAACAAACCCTTAGGGCTGTTCTAGCTTCGCTCAACGAATTGGATTCAAGGTCGCGAGACATGTTTATCCTTCAACGTATTGAGGGAATGAAGTATGCTGAAATTGCCGCTTTGTACGGAATATCTGTAAGTGCAGTTGAAAAGCATATAATAAAGTGCCTTGCGATGTTAGCTCGGGGCGCTTCAATCGGATGGAAATAACCGTGTCTCAATTTCACAGTTCCGATGACTCCATATTCTTTGAGGCCGCTCTATGGTCTCAAAAAATGAGGGAGGAGGACGCGTTTGACGCAGTCGCATTCCATGAATGGCTTTCAGCTAATCCATTACACGGCGAGGCGTTAGCGGATATTGAAGTCGCGTGTGAACTTTTGAGGAAGGGCCGTGACACACCCGATGTTTTAGCCCTACGCCACCAGGCCCGCCAAAGTTCGCGTGTGGCTCGCTCGCGGTTCAACGCCAGCGGAATTGTTTCAAGACGAGTATTAGCCGGGGCGATTGCCGCATCTGTGGCTATAGCAGCGGGCGTCGGTTGGCGAATGTTGTTCAGCGAAGTTCGCTATGAGACACGTATAGGGGAGCAACGTCTCGTTCGGCTCTCGGATGGTTCAACTGTAAATTTAGACACGTCATCAGTTGTGAGGGTAGTCTACGGAAACAACAAGCGCAGCGTCGTTCTTGTTGCAGGTAGAGCCCACTTCGGAGTCGCAAAGGATCATTCCCGACCGTTTAGCGTACAGGTCGATGATAAAACCGTCGAAGCCACGGGGACTGCATTCACCATAGACCGCTTAGATCAGCACACTACAGTCACCTTAGTCGAGGGGAAGATACGGATTGGGATAAATAGTGGGCAAAAAGTGCAATGGATGACATCCGCGCTCGAGCCGGGCGAGCAAGCCATGTTAACACGTGGGTCAGGGGTTCTGAAGATAGCGAAACTAGATGATCTGGAGGGGGCCACAGGATGGCGTTCCGGGATGTTAACGTTTGACGATGAACCACTGAAAAATGTGATTGCCCGGATGAACACTTACTCCGAGGTTAAGGTCGTGGTACATGAGAGTGAGCTGGCTGAGATGCGCATAAGCGGCAGCTTTCCCGCGACACAGAACGAAGTTTTTGTAAAGGCTTTGGAGAATTACTATTCCGTGCGATCAAGACGGGAAGGCGGTCAAATTCTCCTCGAAAGGCGACGTGAGCCCAGGTGAAACGAGTTGACCCCAGTTTCGGTAGAGGTGGAACGAATAAAGGAAAGCGGGTAAGGCGTGGCACGCTACGGGCGTACTGTTATATGGCGGGAGCCTTATTAGTCGGTCTCCTATGGGCCACCTCTGCGCAAGCCAAGAACGAAAAACAGCCTGAGAAGATAAAGTTTGACATCCCTTCGGGCCCCCTCTCTCAATCTTTGCGCCAATATGCCCAAGCTTCAGGGGTGGCGGTGCTTTTTGCACCGGATATTGTGCGAAATCAGGTGAGTAAAAGCCTGAAAGGTGAGTTTTCAACTCGTGATGGACTAGAGCATCTTCTTAGGGGTTCGGGACTTGTGCACCGCCAGGGTGAGCTAGGTGCCGTTCTAATTGTTAAGTCGAGCAGGCCAGCTTCTTCCCAAGTGAACTCTTCGCTGACCCAGCGTGACGACCCAATTAATAGCGTACCAGTCGAAGTGGTTGTGGTAGCGAACGGTCCTGTTTCTGGAAGGGCTTACAAGTCCAGTCTGCAAATAGTTGATGCTCAAGGATTGCGCGAAATTGGCGCATTACCCTCGGGGAGCGTCGCAGAGGTTCTGGGTAGATTGCCAGGTATCCACCTGACTTATGATAATGGGGATCTGCTCCAACCTCGCATCCGAGGTCTTACCTATCTTCAGACATTGATAGACGGCAAAGAGGTTGCAAGCGCGGGTTATCGCAATTTTCAGTTGGGGGACATTCCTGGAGACGGTGTGAAAAGTGTCGTCGTTTATAAGACTGCCTCTGCAGATCAAGTGGAAGGCAGCGTCGGAGGGTTAGTTGACATTCAGACCAATCAATCGGGCGGTAGCAGGTTGAGTGGTCGTGGCTCTGTTTTAGCCACTTTTCGCACCTCGCTTCTCCATGGAATACCTCAGGGTTCATTCTTCATGAAACTACCATTCGGTCGGGAGGGCCGTGGTGGGGTGGCGTTGAGTATGGGACAGGTCGTTGATAAATCTAGTATGAATTACTCCTCGGCCGTATATGTTAGATCGTCCACACTATTTGATAGCAATAACGACGGCCTATTGGGGGAAGTCCAAGACAGTTTGATCGCGCCTGTCTCCATACAAGATGCAAATATAACCCGAGAATATAAACGGACATCATTTGTTTTAAATGGACACTGGTCGCTTGGCGAGCGAAGTAAGCTAGTCGCCTCATATCTCTCTCTAAACGTAGATGAGCGACTCCCCCAAAACAGTCGAACGTTAACTGCGCCCGAAACAAACACTCTTGAGCCATCCTCTTACGATTTCCAGAGCTCAACGGCTGGATTTGTTTATGCAGGTATCTACACTGGTGGCAGCCTTGTCTCGTCCGGTGGATATAGCGCTCCGAACCGACATGTCGAGCAAGCGAGTCTTTCAGGGCAGTGGCAAGGGGATCAAGCTACAGTCCGGGCTGGCTATGATTTTACTCGGGGCAAGACCACCGTTGACTATCGAACGTTAAGCGCCAAGGCGAGGGGTACCTCATGGGCGTTCTCCGGGATGGCGGAAGCCAAACCATCCTCCTGGGTACTGGGTGACGCTGAACTTGATGACCCCGGCCGCCTTCTGACTGTGAGTTACAATTCGATTGTTCAACGATGGGCGACTGCAAGCCACGCCGGCCGTATCGATTTCGCCTTTCCGCTTGCGAGGGGAACGTTCACAACGCTCCAGTTTGGCGTGCGGCGCTCGTCCCGGACGTCTCGCGCGGAGCTCACCAACCGAAACGAGATAGTGGAAACCACTCTCTCTGACCTTCGGGGTTTGATTGCCACCGATATACAGCCAGGCGGTGTCGCAATCGACCCCGACTTGCTAAAAGACGCAGTGTATCTAAAAGGGCAACTTAAAGAGGCAGGGCCTTTGATATCATTGAGTGCTCAATCGCATTCGACCTTATCCGAGACAATATCCGCAGCCTATATCAGGGGCTTGTTTGGAGCCGCAGTAAACGACCTCCCGATTGATGGAGACATTGGGGTGAGGCTCGTGCGCACCGCTACGAAGGGTAACGGCGTCATTCGAGGCTCTCAGGCCACGGAGGATGCCTTGTCTTTCCGTGACGGGTCTATCGATTGCTTGCCAAGCGCCACCGTTCGCCTAGGAATAGGAGAGTCGGTCTGGTTTAAGGGGGCGGTTTCGAAGAGCCTTGGCAGGCCATCCCCGGAACAACTGTCGGTGAATACTCAGTTGGATGGGCTCACGCTAACTGGTGTTGGCGGAAATCCTGGGCTGAAACCCTTCACGTCAATGGGTTGGGATGTAGGGTTCGACTGGTACTTCTCCGGTGCTGGTTACTTGTCCGGAGCGTTTTTCTGGAAAAAGCTAGACGGCTTTTTTGAATTGACGGCGTACCAGGAACGATTTGCGGGACAAACTTTTACAGTCACACGCCCCTCGAACGGAGCGCAGGCTTGGCTGAACGGCTTAGAGATCAGCTACGCTCAAAAATACATCGGCCTGCCCCGGAAATGGGCTGGACTGGGGACAGATGTAAATCTAACTCTACTTGGTAGCTCAAAGACCGCACCAAATGCTCGCCACGGGCAACCGATGACTGCCGTTCCCAAATATGTCCTTAACGTGATGGCATATTACGAAAGTACACCTTGGTACATTCGTATCAACTACCAGAGAAGCTCGAGCTATTTCAATAACGACTCATTTGATCACGTTTCGGATGCAAGAGAGAAAGCAGCCCCATACTCTACTGTAGATGCCACAATGCATTATGAGTTCGCACCTCGAGTCAAATTGACGATAAGTGCGTTGAATGTGACAAACGCGGAACGCCGGATTTACAGCAGTTTCGGCGGACTTTCACACAACCGAATTGTCTCTCCCCGAAGTTTCCAAGCCGGCATAAGGTTCGAGTTTTAAGACTTCCGGAGACAGTGTCGGCAATACTGGGGCGTTTCCCAAGGCAACGCGTCGATGAAACGATAACGTTTTGCGGGATAGGAAGGCTTCCGAGAGTTCGCCTCCGGGAACCTCAGGGTCTGACATGTAGATCGGCGTGCAAAAAGGGCTCTGACGCAATTTTGGTGCAGGTCGCGGTCAATAGACATCCACCAAGCGTGCCTCTAAAAGATCGATTTTGGCTCGACCGTACATTTGGCGCTTCACGAGCTTTAGCTTTGTGATC
>NZ_JAIXSV010000310.1 GCF_027484505.1 Asticcacaulis sp. | reverse complement strand
TTGGGGTCGTTCTGGGCCTATTATGAGCTGGGCTGGGGCGGTTGGTGGTTCTGGGACCCGGTGGAAAACGCCTCCTTCATGCCGTGGCTGGCGGCGACCGCCCTGCTGCATTCGGCCATCGTGCTGGAAAAGCGCGACGCGCTGAAATCGTGGACGGTGTTTCTGGCGCTTTTGGCCTTCACCTTCTCGATGCTGGGAGCGTTTCTGGTGCGCTCCGGCGTGCTGACCAGCGTGCACGCCTTCGCCGTCGATCCGCAGCGCGGCATCCTGCTGCTGGCCATTCTGTTCATTACCGCCGGGGCCGGGTTCGCCCTCTATGTGTTCCGCGCCTCGGCGCTCAGTTCCGGTGGCGTGTTTGCGCCGGTCAGCCGCGAATCGACGCTTGTGCTCAATAACCTGCTGGTCTTTGTGGCCCTGTCCACCGTCTGTCTGGGGACGCTCTATCCGCTGCTGATGGAGGCTCTGACGGGCAAGACGATTTCGGTCGGCACCCCCTATTATAACCTCAGCTTCGTGCCGGCCATGTCGGTGGCCATGCTGATCCTGCCTCTGGCCAGCCTGATGGCGTGGAAGCGCGGTGACCTCAAGGCGGTGGGGCAGAGGCTGGCTCTGGCGGCGGGAATCTCTGTGCTTCTGGCCGTGTTGGGCGCGGTGCTGATGGGCAGCGGTGAGGCGAAAAAAATACTCTCCCTAGGCGTCGGTTTCCTTCTGGGCGGCTGGGTCATCCTCGGCTCGTGGCAGGTTTTGCAGGAACGCACTCACCTGCTCAAGGTGCCGTTTTCTGAGAGCCTGCGCCGCTTTCGTGCCCTGCCACTGGCGACGCACGGCATGGTGCTGGCGCATGTGGGGCTGGGCCTCTTCGTGCTGGGGGCGGTGGTGGAGACCCAGACCAAGCTCAGCGCCGTCGATCATCTGCGCGTCGGCGGGGCGCTGCGCGTCGGGGCCTATGAGGTGCGCCTGAGCGACATCAAAAGCGTGGTCGGGCCGAACTATGAGGCCGAACGCGGGGTGCTGGATGTGCGACGTGGCGGCAAGCCGGTCTGTCAGGCCCTGCCGGAGCGGCGCTTTTATCCGGCGTCCTCGACCGTGACGACCGAGGTGGCCCTGTGTTTTCAGCCGCTGAACGATCTCTATTTTGTTTTGGGCGAACCGTCGCCCGATGGCTGGCAGATCAGGGCTTTGTATAATCCGTGGGCGCGGCTGATCTTCTTCGGGCCGCTGCTGATGGCCATAGGCGGGGTGTTGTCGCTGTGTGACCGTCGCCTGCGGCTGGGGCTGGCCAGTCGGGGGAAAAAGGGATGAGGCATTCTCGCCATAGCTCGCCAGCGGGACGTTACATTCGGGCCCTCCTCACCACCCTGTTCGCCTTTTCGCAGGTCGCCGGGGCCGTGCTGCCCGGTGAAACCCTGTCGGACAAACAGCAGGATGACCGTGCCCGCGCCCTTTACCGCGAAGTGCGCTGCGTCGTCTGTCAGAACGAATCCATTGCCGATTCCGGGGCCGATATTGCCGCCGATATGCGCCGCGACATCCGGGCCCATATCTCCGAGGGCAAAAGCGACAGCGATATCCGTGACATCCTGCGCGCCCGCTATGGCGACTATGTGCTGTTCCGTCCGCGCTTTTCGCTGGCCACCGGCCTGCTGTGGGGGCTGCCTGTGGCGGTGTTGCTGGTCGGTGGGGTGATTTTTATCGCCATGGGCCGCCGTAAAGGGGCTAACGAACCTGAGCCAGATACCCCCGACCTCAGTGCCGAAGAACAGGCGCGGCTGGACGCGCTTTTGAACCGTGACCCTGACAGTCACAAATAAGATCGTATTTAGAGGCATTCGTTGGCTCAGTTGATCCGCCGAATGCCTCTAAGTTTTTGTGTGGTCGCGCAATTTTTCCGAAAAGTGGTATCCACTTTGTCGGATTGCGCTCTAAGCCACGATTTTGCCGCACCGCTTTGGTTGCATGACTCCCACGGATTAAAAGATGGTAAGCCCGCGTGAAAACACTGGCTTGCGGCCTTAAAATGCCTATGTTGACCGTAACAGCGTATAATCAGGACGAAGACCCATGGGGAACGTGCTTAACTCGGTAAAGAAGAATAAGGGCCTGGTGGCGGGCGTGGCCGGTGGCCTGATGCTCGGCGCAGCGGTGGCCGGTGCCGCGGTGTCAGGTCTGGGGGGCTATGATGGCTCGACCCTGATCAAGACGGCGGCCGTGACCCCGGTAAAGCCGCCGGCGGGCGCGCCCATGTCCTTTGCCGACATCATTGAGCGGGTGTCCCCCGCCGTCGTCTCAATCGAGACCAAGGGCAAGGTTAAGGTGCCGAACGGCCTGATCATCCCCGGCTTCGAACCGCCGTCGCAGGACGAAGGCGAAGGTGAGGGCAATGAACGCGAGGTGCGTGGTGCCGGTTCGGGCTTCTTCATCACCGCCGACGGCTATGTGGTCACCAACAACCACGTCATCGAAGGGGCCGACGAAATCACCGTCGTCCTGACCAACGAACAGAAGCTGACGGCCAAGGTCATCGGCCGCGACCCGGCCACCGATCTGGCCGTGCTCAAGGTCGAAGGCAAGAACTTCCCCTATGTGCAGTTTGAAACCGATCAGCGTCCGCGCGTCGGCGACTGGGTCATCGCGGTCGGCAACCCGTTCGGCCTGTCGGGTACGGCGACGGCGGGTATCGTCTCGGCCTTTGGGCGTCCGGACGGCGCGCAGGGCTATGTCGATTACATGCAGATTGACGCCGCCATCAACCGCGGCAATTCCGGCGGCCCGACCTTTGACCTCAACGGTCGTGTCATCGGTGTCAACTCGGCCATCATCACGCCGTCGGGCGGCAATGCCGGTGTTGGCTTTGCCATTCCCGCGGATACGGCCTCGGCCATTGCGCGCAAGCTGATGGCGGGCGGTAAGGTCGAGCGCGGCTATATCGGCGTGCAGATCCTGCCCGTCACCGACGAATATGTCGAAAGTCTGAGCCTGCCGGACAAGGACGGTGCCTATATTGCCGACGTTACCAAGGACGGTCCGGCCGCCAAGGGTGGCGTGCAGGTCGGCGACATCGTCAAGAAGGTCAATGGCAAGACGGTCAAGCTCAATACCGACCTGACCCGCAACGTGGCCGATGTGCGCCCCGGCGAAAAGGTTGAAATCGAGGTGTTCCGCAATGGCAAGATGGTCAAGCTGACCATCGTCGCGGCCCTGCGTCCGGGCGAAGACGAACTGAACAAGGTGCTGAACGGCGGGGCCACGACGCCCGAAACCGGCGCGCCGGTGCTGGGCCTGAGCGTCAAGCCGCTCGATCCGACCTCGCGCAAGACCTACGGTATCGAAGCCGATGTCAACGGTCTGGTGGTGACGGCCATCGAGCCGACTTCGGATGCCGCCAAGAAGGGTCTGAAGGCCGGTGACGTCATCGTGCGCGCCAACAACCTGCCCGTGGCCAACCGCGCCGAGTTCGATAAGATCGTCGCGGATATGAAGGCCGCCAACCGGCCCTCGATCCTGCTGCTGGTCAACCGCGGTGGCCGCAATGTGCCGCTGCCGCTGAGCCTCAAGTAAGGTCCAGACAACGGACTAAACACCAAAACCCCGGCCTGCGAAGGCCGGGGTTTTTTCAGATATTATTGCCGCACAGGTGCGTAGCCTATGCCGAAACGCTCAGCCAGAGCATTCAGTCGTTTGTCCAGTGTCCATAGCTTTGCATCAGGCGTGAGCAAGGCCGAAGCCAGCAAGGCAAAATCCACCAGCCCGCAGCCCAGACCGAACAGCTTTTCGCGTTCAATATAGTCGGAAATCTCGTTCAGGCTTGCCTGATGGCTGGGGCGCAGCAGGCGCATAGCGTTCAAGGTCTCCGCGCGCGGTGCCGGGACGTGTCCGCAACTCAATTCGACGACAATCATCGGGTGAGTCATCGCCTCATCCCGCAGCAGAAGCGCCGTCAAATCCGCATTGTGGTTGCGAAAATGATCCACCCAGACCGAGGTATCGACCAGCACATTCATGCAGGGATCAGTCTTCGCGACGGCGCGGAATCCCGGTCATGTCGGGGGTCGCACCACCCAGGGCCGCCAGACGTCTGGCGGCCTGAATCCGCACGAAGGTCTTCATGGCTTCGCGGAATATATCTGCGCGATCCATACCGGGATCGGCCAGTTGCACCGCCTGTTCAAACAGGCTGTCGTCGATGGTTACGGTGGTGCGCATGAGCAACCTCATCAGATCTGATGAGGTTATACCTCAAAATGCGCATCCATCCTAGATCGGAATGATTTCTAGAGCGGGATGATTTTAAGTTGAAGCATCATCCCGCTCTAAATTTCTGTTTTGTCGCGCAATTTTTCCGAAAAGTGGTATCCAGTTTATCGGATTGCGCTCTAGGGTTTGTGGGGATTCATTTTGAGTTTATGACGGCGGCTGCGAGATAGATCATAGCCTTGAAGCTGTTGTCGGTTTTGTCTGCTCTCATGGCGACGCGTTTAAACTCTTTGA
>NZ_JAIXSV010000156.1 GCF_027484505.1 Asticcacaulis sp. | reverse complement strand
CAAACACCTCCTGAGAAAGGCGGCCGAACGAACCAAGGAAAACGTCTGGAGAAAGATCGGCAAACTCATTGACTTCTTTCCTCCACACGAATGCGCAAACTACTTCACGAACTCAGGATGTGCTTCAACCTAAAATCATAACGCTCTAGACCAGCAAATCCTGACTTTCGGACGAGCGTTTCAGCCACGCGACCGCATAGCCGCAGATGGGATGCACTTTCAGGCCGCTGGCGCGGGCATGGGCAGCGATGCCCTTCATCAGGTCGCCGGCCGCGCCAGAACCGCGCAGTTCCGGCGGCGCAAACACGTAGTCGATATTCAGCACCGCACCTTGCAGATGATAGTCGGCATAGGCGGTGTGTCCGTCGCGGCTCAGCTCAAAGCGGCTTTGGGTGGCATTGTCAGTGATATGGCTCATGGTGGCCTCCTTCATTCAGAGATGGGAAGGATCAGGTCTAAGCGCCAGAGCGTAAAAAGAAGAGAGGAAGGGTTCAGGTGGAGGGGCGGAGTGATGCGCCGCCTTTTAAGGCGGCTTACCCCTTCGGTGTTGGCGGCCCTTCGACGAAACCATTAAAAAAGGCTCTCCGGAGGGAGAGCCTTTTTTAATGGTGGAGCTAAGCGGAGTCGAACCGCTGACCTCTTGAATGCCATTCAAGCGCTCTACCAACTGAGCTATAGCCCCATCTCATTTCGATGGTCTCGTTGGCGTCGCCGCCGCTGAGGTCGCGACTTCTAGGACAAGGCATTTTGACATGCAAGCGCTTTTTCGAAGTTTTTTTGATTTTTTCACAGGTCCGTGAAGAGGGGCGGTGAGCGCCATGAAAAAAGCCGCGAAGCGTAAACTTCGCGGCTTTTTCTATCCTGTGACGGACGATCAGATGTCGTCTTCGTTGCCTTCGCCGGGCAGACCGTCGATGTCTTCGTCGAAGGTGTCATCCTCATCGTCTTCGAGGAAGGGCACATCATCGGCATCGTCATCAGCCAGATCGGCGTCTTCGATATCCATATCGACCGGATCGGGCGCGACGCGGGCCGGATCGGCGGGATCAAGCTCATCGTCTTCGTCGGCCAGAAGCGTGTCATCGGCGACCACTTCGTCGATTTCCGGCGTGACGATTTCCGGTTCTTCGTCTTCGTCCTCTTCGCCGGGGGTCTTGCCCTTGACCTGATCTTCGGCCTCATCGTCCATTTCGTACTCGTCCGGCGCGACCGGGCGGACGCGGGTACGACGGGTGCGCAGCGCTTCTTCGGGATCGAACTCGAAAGCGCATTTGGGGCAGTGGGCCGGACGTTTATTCAGGTCGTAGAACTTGGCCGTGCAATTCGGACAAATCTGTTTGGTGCCAAGGGCGGGATCAGCCACGGAGCGTCCTCATAAAGTGGAAAACTATAAAGCTTTGGCCTCCCTTGCCACCAGATCGCGCGCCTGTCAAAACGGATTTTCGGCATTTTGCTCCTTTTTATGACCTTCTGTATGCGGGTTTATCCTGAGGGTAGGCGAGGGAAGGGGGTTGCGGGCTTTGTCAGGCCTATCTAAAAGCGGCCCTTATGACGCAATCCCTCATCATCGCCTTCGACGGTCCCGCGGCCTCCGGTAAGGGGACGCTGGCCTCTGTCATTGCGCAGGATTATGGCCTGCCTATGCTCGATACCGGCCTGATCTATCGCGCCGTTGGGTATCTACGGGCGCAGCAGGGGCTGACGCTCGAAGACGTGCCGCAACTGGTCGAGATCGCGCGGACGCTGGATACGCAAACGCTCGATAATCCGGACCTACGCGGTCGCGACGCCGGCGAATGGGCCTCACAGGTGGCCGCCATTCCCGACGTGCGTGAAGCCCTGAAACGCTTTCAGATAGATTTTGCCCATCAGCCGGGCGGGGCCGTGCTCGATGGCCGCGATATCGGCACGGTGATCGCGCCCGATGCGGCGGTCAAAATCTTCGTCACCGCCCGCGCCGAGGTGCGGGCCCACCGCCGTTGGCTGCAACTGGTGAAGAGTAATCCCGATCTGGCCTATGAGGATGTTCTGGCAGATATCCGCCTGCGCGATGAGCGCGACTCGTCGCGGTCTTCGGCCCCCTTGTCCATGGCTGACGATGCCGTCTTGCTTGATACGACCGATTTAGGTATAGAGGCGGCCATCGAACATGCGCGACGCATCGTGAAGGACCGCCGCGGCTCTTTTTAAAAGGGCCAATCTCACCGGCGCTCTTTTATCAGGCAGGATCACGAACGGCGCTTCGCGGAAACCCTATCCGGGCATCCGGCATGTGACATTCCCTTAAAAAAGCCGCTGTCCGTGTGGCCGAAGCCGTGCGCTTCGCCGTTCCTGTCCGCTTACGCCGTCTTCGTCACGGCCACGCCTCAGCGCCAACCCAAACTGAGATTACATGAGCGATTATAATCCGTCGCGTGACGATTTCGCGGCCCTTCTGGACGAATCCCTGCACGGCCGTGACATGCTCGAAGGTCAGGTCGTACACGGTCTGGTCGTCGGCCTGGAAAAGGACTTCGTTATCGTCGATGTCGGTCTGAAGACCGAAGGCCGCGTTTCGCTGAAGGAATTCGGCTCGGACGCCGCCAGCATCAAGACCGGCGACACCGTCGAAGTCTATCTGGAACGCGTCGAAAACGCCATGGGCGAAGCGGTCATCAGCCGTGAGAAGGCCCGTCGCGAAGAAGCCTGGACCCGCCTCGAAGCCATCTTCAACCGTGGCGAGCCGGTCATGGGGACCATCGTTGGCCGCGTCAAGGGCGGCTTCACCGTCGATATGGACGGCGCTTCGGGCTTCCTGCCCGGTTCGCAGGTCGATATCCGTCCGGTGCGCGACATCGCCCCGCTGATGGGCAAGGAACAACCCTTCGCCATCCTCAAGATGGACCGTCCGCGCGGCAATATCGTCGTGTCGCGTCGCGCCATCCTCGAAGAAGCCCGTGCCGAACAGCGCACCGAGCTGGTCGGTCAGCTGGCCGAAGGCGAAATCCGTGACGGCGTCGTCAAGAACATCACCGACTACGGTGCGTTCGTTGACCTCGGCGGCATTGACGGCCTGCTGCACGTTACCGACATGTCGTGGAAGCGCGTCTCGCATCCGTCGCAGGTCCTCAATGTCGGCGACAGCGTCCGCGTCCAGATCATCAAGATCAATCCGGACACGCAGCGTATCTCGCTGGGCATGAAGCAACTGCAATCCGATCCGTGGGACGGTGTCGAAGCCAAGTACCCGGTCGGTGGCAAGTTCACCGGTCGCATCACCAACATCACTGACTACGGCGCGTTCGTTGAGCTGGAGTCGGGCGTTGAAGGTCTGGTGCACGTTTCGGAAATGTCGTGGACCAAGAAGAACGTCCATCCGGGCAAGATCGTTTCGACCTCTCAGGAAGTCGAAGTGGTCGTCCTCGAAGTCGATGCCGGCAAGCGCCGCGTGTCGCTGGGCCTCAAGCAGGCTCAGAACAATCCGTGGGATGACTTCCTGTCCAAGCACCCGATCGGTTCGGTGATCGAAGGCGAAGTGAAGAACGCGACCGAATTCGGTCTGTTTGTCGGCTTCGAAAACGACATCGACGGCATGGTCCACCTCTCCGACCTCGACTGGAACGTCGCGGGCGAAGAAGCCATCGCCAAGTACAAGAAGGGCGACATCGTCAAGACCAAGGTTCTGGACGTTGACGTCGAAAAGGAACGCATCTCGCTGGGTATCAAGCAACTCGGCGGCGATCCGATGTCGGGCGACACCTTCCGTAAGGGCCAGACCGTGACCGTTACCGTCACCGAAGTCACTTCGGGCGGTATCGAAGTCAAGTTCGGCGAAGACGATGCCCCGGTGTCGGCCTTCATCCGCAAGTCGGACCTGTCGCGCGACCGCAACGAGCAGCGCGTCGAGCGCTTTGCCGTGGGTGACCGCGTCGATGCCCAGATCACCAATGTCGATAAGGCCGCCCGCAAGGTGTCCGTCTCGATCAAGGCTCTGGAAATGGCCGACGAAAAGCAGGCCATCGAGCAGTACGGCTCTCAGGACTCCGGCGCTTCGCTGGGCGACATCCTGGGCGCGGCCCTGCGCGGTTCGACCAAAGAGTAAGCCTTTCAGACCTAACGGTCTTTAATGCGGCCCCCGCTTTTCAGCTTCGCAAGAACTGAAAAGCGGGGGCTTTTTTTGTGCGCCGCAGCGCCTCACAGGCGCGACTTCGTGCGGATGAGCGCATATTTCGTATACATTTCGTCTCAACGGCTATTAATTTTTGAAACAACCCCTTGAAGCGGCTTTCGTTTTCGATCATGCTCGTAAGATGATGTGCTGGCGGGTGTCCGGCTGCGTTGCAACGTGGTCATAAGATTCAAGACCGTGGATCACCGGACGCCTATATATTTCGAACCTGTGTTCGGGGGATAAGATGTTAAAATCGGAACTGATCGAGCGTTTGGCGTCCGAATATCCGCATATGACGCAGAAAGACGTCGAACGGATCGTCAATCTGATTCTGGAATCCATGATCGAGACGCTCGAAAAGGGTGGCCGGGTCGAACTGCGCGGTTTCGGCGCCTTTTCGGTGCGTTCGCGTCCGGCGCGCGTGGGTCGTAACCCGCGCACCGGTGAGGCCGTATCGGTGCCGGCCAAGCACGTGCCGTTTTTCAAAAGCGGTAAGGAACTGCGCGAACGCCTGAACCTGTCGGGCGATGACAACGAATAAAATAAACACATAAACAGAGGGGGTGCCTGTGAGCATTGTTTCAGAATTCAAAACCTTCCTGATGCGCGGCAATGTCATCGATCTTGCGGTCGGTGTCGTCATCGGTGGCGCGTTCGGCAAGATCGTGTCATCGCTGGTGGACAATATCATCATGCCGCCGATCGGTCTGCTGACCGGCGGCGTGGATTTTTCGGACCTCAAGCTGGTCCTGAAAGCCGCCGTGGGTGACACGCCCGAAGTCGCCATCAGCTATGGCCTCTTCATCAACACGCTGATTCAGTTTGTGATTATCGGCGCGGCCATCTTCATGGTGGTTAAGGCGATCAACCGCCTCTTCCCGCCGCCCGCCGCCCCCGCGGCCGATCCGGGGCCTTCGGAGAAGGACCTGCTGGCCGGTATTCTTGAAGAGTTGAAGAAGAAATAAGTCAGAAGGCGCGGTGAATTCCGCGCCTTTTCTTTTACCCAAACAGCGTGGTCAGGCCGATCAGTTCCAGATCACGCGCGCGAATGAGATAGACCGGTATGTCCTGCATATAGCCGCGCAGTCGCCCCTTGTCATTGAAGCGTGCCTCAAAGGTTTGCCAGTCAATCAGGTCGCTGATCAGTTCCACATACTCACCGGCCAGATAGATGCCGCCGCGTGCGCCCAGCATCAGGGCCGTATCGGAGGCCATAGCGGCCAGAAAGCCCTGACTGAGGCTGACGGCTTCAAGCGCCCGCGCATCGCCGGTATGGGCAAGGGCGACCACCTCGGAAGCATTGACGCGGCGGTTATCGCCGGCGTCCACCTGTCCCAGAATTTCGTAGATTTCCGCCAGACCCTGGATACTGACGACGCGTTCGCGCGACACGTGACCGTACTTGCGTTCCAGGTGCTCAAAAACCTGCGCTTCGCGGGGCGTTGTCACCGCCAGATCGGCATGGCCACCTTCGCAGGGCAGTACCGTCGGATGTCCCAGATCGTCCATTATAATGGCGGCCAGCCCCAGCCCGCGCCCGGCCCCGACAAGAGCTCTCACCTGCCCGTCCTCACCTTCGCCGCCGCAGACCTTTACCAGTTCGGAGGTGAACAGTCGCTCGACGGCCATGGCCTTACATACGCAGTCATTGACGACGTGCAGGCGCTGAATATTCAGAAGCTCACGCAGGTGCTGCCGGTCAATGCGATAGCCGTGGTTGGGCATGGAAAAGCCGCCATCCACCTCCCAGCCGCAGGCCGAAACCGCGGCGGCCATCAGTTCAGGCTGGTTGTTGGCTTCGAGGAAATCGACTATGGAAGCGTTGAATTCTTCGATCGACTTGCATGGATACAGCGTGGCCTCTGTCGGGCGCGCCCCCGGCGTTACCAGCGCCAGCTTCATGTGGGCACTGTTGGAGAGGTCGCTCAAAAGAACGGCGGTCATATACTATCCCCTGTACGGTGCGCCGTTGTCCGACGCGTTTTATGTGAGTCGAGAATTAGCGCGCTAATTCTTGATTTTTCTTAAAGCTCGGCGCATCTGATATAAAAATCAAGGCGCTTCATGACGATTAAGGCGAAAATCTGCGGTATAACGGATGATGATAGCGCTCGCATAGCGATAGATGACAGCGCTGGCATGTTGGGCTTCATCTCATTTCCGAAAAGTCCCAGGCATCTTGACCTGGACCGCATGGCACAGTTGATTGCAAATGCGACTTCCTATACTGCGCACATGAATAAAAAAACGCAGTGCGTCAGTGTTGTGGTCGATCCGGACGATGCGCTGCTTGAAGCCATTGCGCAAAACGTGCGTCCGGACCTGATCCAGCTACATGGCCATGAAAGCCCTGAGCGTGTCCGCCATATCCGCGCGCGCTTTGGTATTCCGCTCATCAAGGCCATCAGTGTCGAAAGTCGCGCCGATGTGCTGGCGGCGGCGGCCTACGAAGATGCGGTTGACCACCTCCTGTTCGACGCTAAACCGCCGAAGGATGCCGCCCTGCCCGGTGGGGTCGGGGCGCGCTTTGACTGGACGCTGATGGAAGGCTACCCGTCGTTACGCCCGTGGCTGCTGGCCGGCGGGCTCAACCCCTGGAATGTCGCCGAGGCGGTTTCACAGTCGAAAGCGAAAATGGTCGATGTTTCTTCTGGTGTTGAGCGGGCACCGGGACTAAAAGACGCAGCACTGATCTCTCAGTTTCTTAAAGCCGTAAAAGGGCTTTAATCCAGAAGGACCTGTCACCGTGGATGATGCCATCCTGACCAATCGCTACAACATGCCGGACGCCAAGGGCCGTTTCGGTGAGTTCGGCGGGCTTTATGTCCCCGAAACCCTCATGCCGCTCGTTCTCGAACTGGGCGAAGCATGGGCGCAGGCGAAACAGGATGAGGCCTTCTGGGCGGAGTATCATCACCTTCTTAAATACTTCGTCGGTCGCCCCAGCCCGCTGTATCTGGCGGAACGCCTGACCGAGTATTTCGGTGGCGCCAAAATCTATTTCAAGCGCGAAGAGCTGAACCACACCGGCGCGCACAAGATCAATAACTGCATCGGTCAGATCCTGCTGGCGCGCCGTATGGGCCGCACGCGCATCATCGCCGAAACCGGGGCCGGTCAGCACGGTGTGGCCTCGGCCACCGTGTGCGCCAAGTTCGATCTTCCGTGTACGGTCTATATGGGCGCGCTGGACGTTGAGCGTCAAAAGCCCAATGTTTTCCGTATGCAACTGATGGGCACCAAGGTGCACCCGGTGACCAACGGCAATGGTACGCTGAAGGACGCCATGAACGAGGCGCTGCGTGACTGGGTCACCAATGTCCACGACACCTATTATATGATCGGTACCGCTGCCGGTATGCACCCCTATCCGGAAATGGTTCGCGACTTCCAGACCATCATTGGCAAGGAGACGCGCCAGCAGATTCTGGAGGCCGAAGGCCGCCTGCCCGACGCTGTGATCGCCTGCGTCGGCGGGGGCTCGAACGCCATCGGCATGTTCCACCCCTTCATCGATGATGAGAGCGTGAAGATTGTCGGCGTCGAAGCCGCTGGTCACGGGCTGGATGTCTATAACGGCCACGCCGCCTCGTTGAATGGCGGCCGTCCGGGCGTGCTGCACGGCAACCGCACCTATCTGCTTCAGGATGAGGACGGTCAGATTCTCGAAGGTCACTCGATCTCGGCTGGTCTCGACTATCCGGGCATTGGGCCGGAACACGCGCACCTGTTCGATACGGGTCGCGCGCGTTACGTCTATGCCACCGATGAAGAAGCTCTGGAGGCTTTCCAGCTCACCTCGCGCCTCGAAGGCATTATTCCGGCGCTCGAATCCTCGCACGCTATCGCCCGCCTGGGCGATCTGGCCAAGGAGGTCGGTAAGGGCGGCGTCGTCGTGCTCAACCTGTCGGGTCGGGGCGACAAGGACATTTTCACCGTCGCCAAGGCGCTCGGTCAGCAAATGGGGAATCTCTAACCGTGTCAGTCGCGCGTATCGACGCCCGCTTCGCCCAGCTTAAGGCGGAGAACCGGGCGGCTTTTGTCTCCTACATAATGGCCGGCGATCCGGACCTTGACACCTCTTTCGACGTGCTTAAGGGGCTGGTTGAGGCCGGTGCCGATATTATCGAACTGGGTTTCCCCTTTTCCGATCCGATGGCGGAAGGCCCGATCATTCAGCTGGCGGCCGAACGCTCTTTGAAGAACGGTACGAAGATGGCGGACGTCTTTGCGCTGGCTTCACGCTTTCGTGAATCGGACGCCGAAACGCCGCTGATTCTGATGGGCTATATGAACCCGGTCGAGAATATGGGCTATCCGGCCTTTGCCGAAGCCTGTGCCAAGGCGGGCGTCGATGGGGTGATTATCGTCGATTGTCCGCCCGAAGAAGCCGAGCGTCTGATTGATGCGCTGGATGCCGCTGATGTGGCGCTGATCCGCCTGATCACGCCAACCAGCGACGACAACCGTCTGAAAACGCTGGTGAAGCGCACCAAGGGCTTTGTCTATTACGTCTCGGTGGCGGGCGTCACCGGCGTCAAGGAAGTCAATGCCGAAGGTATCCGTGAGGCCGTGGCCCATGTGCGTGAGGTCGCCAACCTGCCCGTCGTGGTCGGCTTCGGCATCAAGACGCCGGAGCGCGCCGCCGAAGTGGCCCGTATCGCCGACGGCAGCGTTGTCGGTTCGGTTCTGGTGGACGCAATAGCGAAATCTTTACTTGAAAATTCCCCATCCAGCACAAAAGTGCTGGAAACCGCGAGCCTTTTGGCTCAGGCTGTCCGTAACGCGAGAAACTAGGCCCTCAAACTGTGGAAGCCGGCGAATGAAAGGGTTCGTTAACCCTTTATTGGCACGGCTCACCGCAGAAAAACGCATAGATTTTTGAGCGCCTCCGGAGTTAGTGACCTTACATGGCCATTGCCGATAAATTAGCCAAGAGTAGACGCGCCTTGACGAATACCGCCCGACCCACGGACCGCCGCGACAGCGGTGGATGGCTCGCCAAGATTGCCCCCGGCGTCTCCAAATTTGTGTCCAAGCGTGAAACGCCCGAAAATCTGTGGGTCAAGGACCCGGATACGGGCGAGATGATCTATCGCCCCGACCTCGAAGCGTCGCTGTGGGTGACGCCGACCGGTCGGCACATGCGCATCAATGCCCAGACGCGTCTGTCCTTTACCTTCGACAACGGCGAATATGAGGCGCTTGATACGCCCGCCGTGCCCGAAGACCCGCTGCATTTCTCGGACGGCAAGCCCTATGCGCAGCGCCTGAAGGCCGCGCGCGAGGCGTCGGGTGCCAAGGACACCATGCAGATCGGCTATGGCAAGGTATCGGACGTGCCCTGCGTCGTGCTGGTGCAGGACTTCACCTTCATGGGCGGTTCGCTCGGCATGGCGGCCGGCGAAGCCTTTATTGCCGCCTGCCGTTACGCGGTTGAACGCAAGGTGCCTCTGGTGGCCATCACGGCTTCGGGCGGGGCGCGGATGCAGGAGGGCACCCTGTCCCTGATGCAGCTGGCGCGCACGACGCTGGCCATTCAGGAGCTAAAGGCCGCGCAACTGCCCTATATCGTTGTCCTGACCGACCCGACCACGGGCGGCGTGTCGGCCTCCTACGCCATGCTGGGCGACATTCATCTGGCCGAGCCGGGCGCGCTGATCTGCTTCGCCGGGCCGCGCGTGATCGAAACTACCATCCGCGAAAAGCTGCCCGAAGGCTTCCAGCGGGCCGAATACCTTGTAGATAAGGGCATGGTGGACCGCGTTGTTCCGCGTGCGGAGCTTCCCGAAGTTCTGGGGGCGCTGATGTCCATGCTGATGGATGGCAAACGCCGGCAGGGTCATTGACCCTGCACCCCTAATTTGGCGCAGGTGACGAGGGGGAGCCTGTGAAATTTGATCGCTACTGGCCGCTAATAAAATCCGTTTGCGCGTGCATTATTGGGGCCGGCGTGGCCGCGTTTGGGTTTATATTGAGCGTGGCAATTGCGGGTGTGGGAGACGATATAGGCGATCCACAGCAAATACCAAAGATATTAGCGTTTGTCTTTTCAATGTCTGCCCTCATTCCATTTGCTCTTGTTTTTGCTTGCACCGCTTTACCTATGTTGATCATTGGTCTGCCCGTTCAAGCGCTTTTGCAGAAGTACCACCAGACGAGTTATTGGGTTCATGCCATTTTCTCGGTTGTGGGCGGATCGCTTGCGTCTTTGTTTTTGTTTCCCAGCCTGCCATTAGCGGGTTTTTGTGCGGCTATAGGGTTTGCCGCGGGCTCCGTGGCATGGCTTATTCGCCGACCGGATAAGGATGCCTTGCCGGCAAAGGCGGCTCACGGATAGGTGTGGCATCGGGCTTACCTATCCGCTAAGAATTTGCGTCTTTACTCCTACCTACCGAAGGTGGGGAGGGGGAATATCCAGCCCGCAGGGCGCAGATAGGGGAGGGGTATTCGCAAGAGCCCAATGGCTTACCCCTCCGTCTCGTCGCTCCGCGCCGATCCACCTCCCCACGACGTAGGGAGGAGGGAGTATGTATGACCGACCGACTTTTGCCCTTCGATGCGCCGCTGGAGCGGCTTAAAGCGCTTCACCCTAAGAAGATCGACCTGACGCTGGATCGTATGCTGCGGGTGTGCGAAGCGCTGGGCAATCCTCAGGAGCGCATGCCGCCGGTTATCCATGTGGCGGGTACCAATGGCAAGGGTTCGACCCTGGCGCTTTTGCGGGCCATAGCTGAGGCGCAGGGCTTGCGCGTGCACGTCTATACCTCGCCGCATCTGGTGCGTTTTGCCGAACGCATCCGCGTGGCCGGTCATCTGATTACGGACGATTATCTGGCCGATGTGTTGGATCGCGTTGAAAAGGCCAATGCCGGTCAGCCTTTGACTTTTTTTGAAGCGACAACAGCGGCGGCCTTTCTGGCCTTTGCGGAGGTCGAGGCCGATGTCCTTCTGCTCGAAACCGGGCTTGGTGGTTTGCTGGATGCCACGAATATCATCCGTGCACCGAAGATCAGCATTATCACGCCCATCGACTATGACCATCAGGCCTTTCTGGGCAATGACCTGACCACCATCGCCAAGCAGAAGGCCGGGATTATCAAGCCCGGTTGCCCGGTCATCAGCGCGCGTCAGGCCGATGAGGCCGAAGCGGTAATCGAACGCGCTGCACTCAAGGCACGCAGCCCGCTCTATACGGCCGGGCAGGGGTTTGAGGCGCATGAGGAAAACGGCCGCCTCGTTTTTCAGGACGAAGACGCCTTACTCGACCTTAGCCTGCCGCGTCTGCCCGGCGCGCATCAGATCGACAATGCGGCGCTGGCCATCAAGGCGGCGCGCCTGATGGGCTGGTCGTCCGAGGCCATGGATCAGGGCTTGCAGACCGCTGTCTGGCCCGCACGGATGCAGCGTTTGAAAGCCGGACCTCTGGTGGCGGCGCTTCCGGAAGGTTCTGAATTGTGGCTCGATGGCGGGCATAACCCGCACGCCGCGCGGGCTTTGCGCGCCCATATCGACCGGCTTCAGGCGCGTGATGCCAAGCCGCTGCATTTGATCTGTGGACTGATCAATACCAAGGACGCGACCGAGTTTTTCGCGCACTTCAAAGGGCTTGAGGCCAGGATTACCTGCGTCGCCTTTTCGTCTGAGGCCGTAATTCCGCCGGCGGAACTGGCGGCCAAGGCGGCCCAAAGCGGCTTTGTAGCGAGCGTCGCGGACAGTGTAACCGATGCCGTGGTGCATATCACCGCCGGCCCGACGCGCGTGCTGATCTGCGGGTCGCTCTATCTGGCGGGGGATGTGCTGGCTCTGTCGCCCGATACCTGGCCCAGTTAAGGGGGGGGGCCAAAGAAAGCATCATGTGCCCCCACAAACCCTGTAACCAAAGAAAAAGCCTCGCTCTGGAAGCGAGGCTTTTTCTTTGGTAGAAGATCTGGGGCCGCAGGCCCCAGACCCCGTTAGCTGTCGAGGAACGAGCGCAGTTTGCGCGAGCGGCTGGGGTGTTTCAGCTTGCGCAGCGCCTTGGCCTCGATCTGACGGATACGTTCGCGCGTCACCGAAAACTGCTGACCGACTTCTTCGAGGGTGTGGTCGGTGTTCATGCCGATCCCGAAGCGCATCCGCAGCACGCGCTCCTCACGCGGCGTCAGAGACGCCAGAACGCGTGTCGTGGTTTCGCGCAGGTTCGACTGGATCGCCGCGTCGATAGGCAGGACGGCGTTCTTGTCTTCGATGAAATCGCCGAGGTGCGAATCCTCTTCGTCCCCGATGGGGGTTTCGAGCGAGATCGGTTCCTTGGCGATTTTCAGAACCTTGCGCACCTTCTCCAGCGGCATGGCCAGCTTTTCGGCCAGTTCTTCCGGCGTCGGTTCACGGCCGATTTCATGCAGCATCTGACGTGAAGTGCGCACGATCTTGTTGATCGTTTCGATCATGTGCACCGGGATACGGATGGTGCGCGCCTGATCGGCAATCGAGCGCGTGATGGCCTGACGAATCCACCAGGTGGCATAGGTCGAGAACTTGTAGCCGCGACGATATTCGAACTTATCGACGGCCTTCATCAGGCCGATATTGCCTTCCTGAATCAGGTCAAGGAATTGCAGACCGCGGTTGGTGTACTTCTTGGCAATCGAGATAACGAGACGCAGATTGGCTTCGACCATTTCGGTCTTGGCCTGACGGGCCTCGCGCTCACCCTTCTGCACCGTCTGCACGATGCGACGATAGTCATCGACGGCCACGCCCATATCGGTGGCCAACTGGATGATGTCGGTGCGGATACGGCCAATGGGACCGGCTTCGTTGTCGGCAAACTTCTGCCAGCGCACACCCAGAGCGCGCACTTTGTCCGTCCACTGAGGATCAAGCTCGCGGTGATAGTAGTTTTGCAGAAACTCCTGACGCGAAATGCCGTAGGAGTCTGCCAGACGCAGCAGGCGGCCTTCCAGCGACATCAAGCGCTTGTTGATCGTATAAAGCTGTTCGACCAGCGCTTCGATACGCTGATTGTTGAGCTTCAGCGTCTTGAGGTGTCGCGTAATCGCCGAGGTGACTTCATCATAGGCCACCTTGTCCGCCGGATCGACGGGCGATCCTTCGAGGCGCGCGCCCAGAATGCGTTCCTGAAGACCGCGATAGGTTTCAAACTCACCGGCAATGGCGTCGAGTGTCGCCATCACGCCTTCGCGCAGTTCCGATTCCATAGCTGACACCGAAGGACCGGCGCCGTCGTCGAAATCGTCTTCCTCTTCTTCTTCCGGCTGAGGCTTCTTCTCTTCCTCATCCATCGGGACGTAGTCGTCTTCGTCCTCGTCGTCGCCATCCGCCTTTTTCTTCGGCTCCGGCTTTTTGGCCTCAACCTTGGGCTCCGGCTTCGGTTCGGGCTTGGGCTCAGGGGCCTTTACGACGGGCTCAGGCGCGCGCATGGCGATCGGCGCGTCGGCATCCTCTTCTTCCGCGTCGTCGTCCAGCGCCCCCGGAGGCGGGCCTTCCGACGGACCGCCGCCATAGGTGCCTTCGAGGTCGATGATTTCACGCAGCAGGATGCGGCCCGACTCCAGTTCTTCGCGCCAGATCATGATGGCTTCGAAGGTCAGGGCCGATTCACACAGGCCACGGATCATGGTGTCACGACCGGCTTCGATGCGCTTGGCGATGGCGATTTCGCCTTCGCGCGACAGAAGCTCGACCGAGCCCATTTCGCGCAAATACATGCGCACAGGGTCATCGGTGCGGTCATAGGACGAGGTCTTTTCGGCGACGACCACGCCGCCGGTTTCCTCGCGGACCGCGATTTCGCCACCCTCCGTCGCTTCCTCTTCGGAATCGACGACGTTCACGCCCATCTCGGTGAGCATGGCCAGGGTGTCTTCGATCTGCTCCGAAGTAAACTCTTCGGACGGCAGCACCTTGTTCAGCTCGTCCATCGTGACGTAGCCGCGGGCCTTCGCATTCTTAATGAATTTCTTGACGCCGGCATCGGTCAGGTCGAGAAGGGGGCCGTCAGAGGGCGTATCGGCTTCGGGTTTGTCCGTCGCTGTGCTCATCTATCTCTCCGCCCATGACGCAGCCGTCATGAGACCTTGGAACCAGATGCGGCATTTTTGCCGCACCAAACCTATATTTACGAAGAAGATCAACGAAGTCTTAACCTAGACGTCGCTTTCCGCTTCAAAAATTTGTCCGCTTTTCAAGGCTTTGCGCAAACTGTCGCGTTCCTGCTTGGTCCGGACGAAAATTTCAGCATCAAATTCTGCCGAAGCGTCGTCACGGGCTGCCTTCAACGCACGATCCAAGGCCGTCAAACGCGCGAACGCATTGAACGCTTTGATCCAGCCGGCCTGCGCATCTGCGAGAGTTGTGTCCTGTGCGAGGATTGGCGAGGCCGATCTGAGGGCCGCCTTTTGTATCTCGCTCAACAATGCGCCGAAACCTTGATTTTGCAGATGGCGGTTCACAGCGCCTGAGTCAAGGGGGCTTGTGGAAAAACTTAAAGCGACCAGAGCGCGAACCAGTCCGTCGAGCGCCGGATCGCCAAGCCCATAGGATTCCAGCGCTTCCATATGATCAAACATCCAGTCGGGATGATCGAGCAGCCCCTGCGCCAGCGCCGCCGCCATCGGATCGAGCGCCTTCGACAGGGCACGGGCGGCCTGCTGACCTTCGGGCGTGGCGATGGTTGGCGGCTCAATCAGGCGGCCCTGCGCGTCGCGTCGCGGGAAGCGAGTGCGGCCTTGCGCTCCCTGAAAACCGGCCTGAAACCCCGGTTGAAAGGCCTGCGGCTGGCGCTGGAACAAGGCGTCGTAGCGCGCCATCAGGTCCTGCCGATAGGAGTCGGCCAGGTCCTTGTCTTCGATCTGCGCCGCCAGTGCTCGCAGCCGCTTGCGCAGGCCCGCCTTGCGCTCTGGCGTATCGAGCGGCTCCAGCTCCAGTTCGCGTTTGAACAGCACCTCGACAAAGGGCTGGGTCTCGCTGAGGGACTCCCGCAGCGCCAGTGCGCCCTTTTCGCGCAGGACGTCGTCCGGGTCCTTGCCGCCGGTGATCAGGCAGACCTTGAACGACTTGCCCGGCTTGAGTTTCGGCAGGGCACGGTCCAGCGCGCGGTTGGCGGCGCGCATTCCGGCCTTGTCACCATCGAAGCACAGGGTGGGCTCCGGATGGCGACGCCACAAAATATCGATCTGTTCTTCGGTCAGGGCGGTGCCCAGCGGAGCGACGGCGGCGATCTGCGCCCGCTGGCAAGCCAGAACGTCCATATAGCCTTCGACCACAACCAGTTCCGGCCCCGTCTGGCTCGAACCGAGGATTTTCAGCGCCTTGGGCAGGCCGTACAGCAGCGACCCCTTGTGAAACAGCGGCGTTTCCGGTCCGTTGAGATATTTGGCCTTTTCGTCGGGATCGAGCGCCCGCCCGCCGAACGAGACGATCTTTGAGCGCGCGTCTTCGATAGGGAACATCAGGCGGTTGCGAAAACGGTCATAGGGGGCCTTGCCCTCAATCTCGATCAGAAGCCCACATTCGACCAGTTCGGAGACCTTGGCCCCCTTCTGCACCAGCGCGTCTTTCAGCGCCGTCTGCTCCTTTGGCGCGTAGCCCAAACCGAAATGCGCCACGTCCTGATCGCTGAGGCCGCGTTTTTTCAGATAGTCACGCGCGGCCTTGGCGCCCGGCGTATTGTCGTGCAGGCGGGCGGCAAACCATCGGGCCGCCAGTTCCATCCAGTCGTTCAGCGATTGTCGCTTCTGTTCGGCCTGCGCGGCCTGCGGGGTTTGCACCGGCAGGGCCATGCCGGCTTCGCTGGCCAGCCGTTCGACCGCTTCGACAAAGCTCAGACGCTCCGTCTCCTGAAGGAAGGAGATGATGTCACCGTGTTTGCCGGAGGAGAAATCATGGAAAAACCCCTTCTCGTCATTGACGTAGAAGGAGGGTGTTTTTTCCTTGGAAAAGGGCGACAGGCCGACCCATTCGCGACCATTGCGGCGCAGCTTGACCGCCTTGCCAATGACCTCAGATGGCCGCAAGCGGGATTTCAGTTCTTCCAGAAAACGATCGTCGAAGCGCACGGATTACATATACGCCTTGCGCCCGGAAAGAAAAGAGAAAGCGGTCAAGGCGGCTTTGCTCACGCCGAGAAAAGCGGCTCCACCTTATCAAAATAACGGTTGGGTTTAACGAGCAGTCCATCCTTGGCGAAGATATGATTGAAGCGGCCGATAGCGCCCATACCGATAATCCCGTCATCCAGTTCAAAACCGCTGGTGCCCTCAGGGTCCAACAAGGTCACAGGCGCGCCCTTGATTGGAAAGCCCCCTATCTCCAGCGAGTCCGCGTGTACAAAGCGTGATTTCACCTTGTCTCCATGCACGCCCGCGGCAACCCGATTTTCAGGGTTTGCAAACCGGTCCCACAGCTTGCGCTCACGCACGAAACGGGAATGCAAAATCAGGGCCTGCGGCGCGCCCGTATCGAGCAGGCAGTTGGCCTTTATGCCGTCAATCATAACATCGACGTATATTTTTTCGCCCGCACCCTGCTGCTCGCGTCGGCTGGGCCACGGATGATACCCGGTAATGTCAAATTTTTCGCCGCCGGACGGGAAGTGAATGCGCGAGGCTTCAAAATCGAGCTGGCTGGGCACCCCCGTCAGAAAACCCGTAGCCAGAAAGCCCTCGTAATCACGGCTTTCGAGTATTTCCAGTCCGCCCATGGCCATGGCCTTGACACGAAAGCTCTCGCCGAAGACCACATCTGTGGCCTCGTAGATTTGGGTGTAATCGCTACCGCCAAGGCCGGATGTGCGCATACTCTCGACACGGCGCAGGCCCAGCTTACGGGCCAGAGATGGACGGATACCGCTGATGAAAGCACCGGTATCTATGAAGAAGTAGAATGGCCCCTGGTTATGAATGGTGAGGCTTGTCATTATCCGTCGCGATCGGGTGACCGCGATTGGAACTGAAATCTCCTGAGCCTGAGCCGTGGACGCGCTGATTAACCCGAGGCCCGACAATCCTGTCAGACACTGACGTTTGGTGAGCATCTTTTCCCCTCCCCGTTATGTTACGGTTGCGGCTACAGCTCTCACGCGTTCAGGTGGATGTCAAGGGATCGAAATAGGTCTGACCGGAGGCGATATCGCGGTGATAGTCGAGGCGGCGATAAAAGGCTTCAGGGTCTTTCGGTTTCACCACCCACGACGGGTCGTGGTTGAGCAGATCGTACAGCCGCGTCAGGGTAAAACGCACGGCAGACCCACGCGCAAACAGCGGCAGGGCGGCGATTTCAGCCTCTGACAGCGGGCGCTCATCGTGATAACCCTGCACAAAGGCGGCGATCATGTCGGGTAGGGGTTGCCCGCCCGGCGTAAAGCCCCAGGCGTTCAGCGCCACAGCCAGATCGTAGGCATAGAAGTCGGTGCAGGCATAGTAGTAGTCGATCACGCCGGTGACCCGCCCCTCATCATCCATCAGCACATTGTCAGTAAAATAGTCGGCATGGATGGCCCCTGACGGCAGATCAGTCGGCCAGCGCGTTTTCAGCCATGCCACCTCCGCACGGAAATCGGCCAGCAGGGCCTCGGCGCGGGCAGATTGGGCGGCGCGCGGTTCGCAACGGCCGATCAGGGCGTCCCAGTGCGCAATGCCCATGCTGTTTTCGCGTGTCTGAGCGAAGTCGCGGCCAGCCTCATGCAAACGGGCCAGATATTGACCCGCCGAGGTGGCGTGCCGCGTATCGGGATTGCGTGGCCAGCGTCCGGGCAGCCATCTGATCAGGGCGCACGGCTTGCCATTGATACGACCCACCGTCGTCCCGTCTGTCATGATCGCCGGGCCGGGGGCCGGATAGCCCTTCTGATCCAGATGCAGGGTATAGTCCATGAAATAGGGCAGGTCTTTTTCGGGCGTCGCGGCCTCGAACAGGGTCAGGGCATAAAGCCCCGTCGTCGTTTCCACCTTGAAATTGGTATTGGAGACGCCTTCCTCTATGCCTTCCAGATGGATCAGGTCGCCGATCTCATAGCGGCTCAGATAGGCGCGGGCCTCTTCCAGAGATACCTTGGTAAAAACGGCCATATGCCCGAACGCCCCTAATGTCTTGTGTCTCTCCTGATCCGCAGGCGAGGTCAAAAGCCTATACGCAATGCGATGCCCGTTCGACAATAGGGGCGTTGATCCAGGGTCCTGCGTCATTCGCACCGCCGTCCGAAGATTGACCACTCTCAAAGCCTTGTCCTATAAGGACGCGCGCTGATCTGTAAGTCGCGCTAAACCCGCCGGTGAGAATCTATCGCTTGGGATTGCGGCTTAAATCCCATAGAGCGCTTTCCGAAAAGTGTACCGCACTTTTCGGGCTAAAAAGCGCGCCAAACCAAAAATTTAGAGCGTTATTTCGGTTCAATTTGAACGAAATACGCTCTATGCGCAAAGGCGAAAACAGGAGTTGTTTCGTGGCCAGGACCGTTTCTTCCGTACTCGACCTTGTGGGCAATACGCCGCTGATCCGCCTCAAACGCGCGTCAGAAGAGACGGGCTGCGACATCTATGGCAAGGCGGAATTCCTCAATCCGGGGCAGTCGATCAAGGACCGCGCCGCCTTGTGGATCATCCGTGATGCCGAGGCGAAGGGCCTGCTGAAACCCGGCGGCACCATTGTCGAAGGCACGGCCGGCAATACCGGTATCGGTCTGGCCATGGTCGCCAATGCGCTGGGTTATAAGGCTGTCATCGTCATTCCGCGCACACAGGCGCAGGAAAAGAAGGACGCCATCCGCATGTTGGGCGCGAAGCTCATCGAGGTGGATGCCGTTCCCTATTCCAATCCGGACAACTATGTCCGTTATTCCGGGCGTCTGGCCGAAGAGCTGGCGAAGACGGAACCGGGCGGGGCCATCTGGGCCAACCAATTTGACAATGTGGCCAATCGTCAGGCCCATATCGACGGCACCGCCCCCGAAGTGTGGGCACAAACGGACGGCAAGATCGACGGCTTTATCTGCTCGGTCGGGTCCGGCGGTACGCTGGCCGGTATGGCGCTGGGGCTGCGGGCGTTCAATCCGGCGATACAGATCGGTCTGGCTGATCCGTTCGGTGCGGCCCTGTTCAGCTACTACACGACGGGCGAACTGAAATCCGAAGGCACCTCGATCACCGAAGGCATCGGTCAGGGGCGCATCACCGCCAATCTGGAAGGCCTGACGCCGGACTTCACCTGTCAGGTGGCCGACGAGGAATGGCTGCCGGTGCTTTACGATCTCGACCGCTACGAAGGCCTGCTGGTCGGCGGTTCGGCGGCGCTGAATGTCGCCGGCGCGATCAAGATGGCCAAAGCTATGGGGCCGGGCAAGACCATCGTCACCGTGCTGTGCGACTATGGCAACCGCTACGCCTCCAAGATTTTCAACGCCGAATTCCTGAAATCCAAAGATCTGCCCGTCCCGCCGTGGAGCGAGGGGTGAGAGCTGCGTTAACGGCGCTTTCGAAGTTTAATCTCCTCCCCTGCGGAGCGGGGGAGGTGTCGCGGCATGTCCGCGACGGAGGGGGCGCGACGCAATTCGGCGATACCCCACCCACCGCTTCGCGGTCCTCCCTCCCCGCTATGGCAGGGAGGGAGGTAAGTCTATATTCCCTGTGCGGCAAAGACCGGTCTGTCCTGCGGCTGAGCGGAGGCGTGGCCCAGATCGCGCGCCTGCGCCCGCAACCAGTCCATGAAGCGCACCTGCGCCATCGACGGTTCGCGCGTTTGCGGCCACACCAGATGATAGCCGAAGCTGATGGGCGCGTCCTTTTCGTTGAACAGGCCGCGCAGACGACCGGCGCGCAGATCGGCCTCGGCAATGGTGCGCTTGGCCAGAGCCACGCCACGACCGGCCACAGCGGCTTCGATCACCATATGGCTTTGGTTGAAGCGCGGTCCGCGCGTGGCGTCGATCTCATCGGCCCCATGCGCCTTGAGCCACATGGCCCAGTCGGGATCGGACGGGTCGAGGTCCGAGGAGACGTCGTGCAACAGCGTGTGGTGGGCCAGGTCCGCGGGTTTGCGGATCGGCGCGGCCTCATACAAGGCGGGCGAGCAGACGGGCAGGACAGCTTCTTCGAGCAGATGCTCGACATTCAGCCCGTTGTAATTGCCCGTGCCATAGCGGATGGCCAGATCAATGTCCGAGACCGCGAAATCGGTCGGGGCCATATCCGCCGACACCCACACATCAATGTCCGGATTGGCCGCCGAAAAGTCGCCCAGACGCGGCATCAGCCATTTGGCCGCGAAGCTGGGGGCCACCGACACGGTGACGCGGCCCTTTTGTTGAGTCTGACGCATGATGCGCGTCGCTTCGAACATCTTTTCAAAGGCTTCTTTGAGGATGATCGAGGAGGCCTTACCGGCATCGCTCAGCACCACACGGCGGCCGTCGCGCACAAACAGCTCGACACCGACGTGCTCTTCCAGCAAGCGGATTTGCTGAGACACGGCGCCGGGTGTAACGAACAACTCCTCGGCGGCGTGCTTGAAACTTTCGTGGCGCGCGGCGGCTTCGAACACCCGAAGCGCCGACAGCGGCGGCAGACGGTCACGCGACATTGAAAACTATCCAATCTAAACCCAGCGCTCTATATAGCGCATCCATCGTTTAACAAATCTAATCTTTGCGTTCCGGAGACAAAAATGAGTGACGCGCACCCGTCCCCCGCTATCGAAGTCCTCGAAGCCGGTCAGGCCTGGGAAACCGATGCCGTGATCATCGGCGCCGGCCCGGTGGGCCTGTTTGCCGTGTTTGAGCTGGGCCTGCTCGATATCAAGGCGCATCTGATCGACATTCTCGACAAGGTGGGCGGTCAGTGCGCCGAGCTTTATCCGGAAAAGCCGATCTACGACATTCCGGCATGGCCGATCATCACCGGTCAGGAAATCACCGATCGTTTGCTGGAACAAATCGCGCCGTTCGGTGCCAAATACCACCTCGGCGAAATGGCCGTGGCCGTTGAAAAGCTTGAGCAGGAAGACGGCACGACCAAGTGGAAGGTGACGACCGATCAGGGCACGTCGGTCATCGCGCGCTGCATTCTGATCGCCGCCGGCGGTGGCTCGTTCCAGCCGAAAAAGCCGCCGATCCCCGGCATTGACGGCTTTGAAAACATCGGTGCGGGTATTGGCGTGCACTACGCCGTGCGCAAGATGGAAGCCTTCCGCGGCAAGCGCATCGTCATTTCGGGTGGCGGGGATTCGGCGCTCGACTGGACGCTCAACCTGCAACCCATCGCCGAGCGCGTGACCCTGATGCACCGCCGTGACGACTTCCGCGCCGCCCCGCACAGCGTGGCGCAGATGCGCAAGCTGGTCGAAGAGGGCAAGATGGACCTGATCATCGGTCAGGCCACGGCCCTGTCCGGCGAAACAGGTCACAAGCTGACCGGCGTCACCATCGAAGACAATGATGGCAAGGAAATCCACATCGACGCCGATACCTTCCTGCCCTTCTTCGGCCTGACCATGAAGCTGGGCCCCGTGGCGGAATTCGGCCTCAACCTGCACGAAAACCTGATCCCGGTGGATACGGAAAAGTTTGAAACCTCCACGTCGCAAATCTTCGCCATCGGTGACATCAACTACTATCCGGGCAAGCTGAAGCTCATCCTGTCGGGCTTCCACGAAGGCGCTCTGGCGGCGCAGGCCGTCTTCCGCTACGTCTTCCCGGACAAGAAGCTGCGCTTCCAGTACACGACCTCATCGTCGGACCTGCAAAAGAAGCTGGGCGTGAAATAGCGGGGCTGCGCTCAAACAGCGAAGCGAGAGCGCGCTATAGTTCCCATGCTCCGTACCCAGTGGAAATAGCCCCGTCTCAGTTCAAACTGAGGCGGGGTTTTATTTTTACCTCGTTGCGTTATGCTTGGGCTATGAAGCGCGACGAAGTCATTTCTGTTTTGCAGAGCCATCGCCCGGAGCTTGAACGGCTTGGGGTGCGTCGCGCTGCCCTGTTCGGGTCCGTCGCGCGAGATGCCCAAAGGCCAGACAGCGATATCGATATTCTGGTGGACCTTGATCCTGAGGCCCGCCTCGGCGTGTTTGAGTATGTGGGCATAGTTGAATTTATCCAGTCCCTGTTCAGTGTCCCGGTGGATGTCGCCAATTCGGTGAACTTGAAATCCTTTGTGAGGCCGACCATAGAACGGGAAGCGGTCTATGCGTTCTGAACGCGAACGTCAGGCTCTGACCGACATAGCGGAAAACATTGATCTCGCCCTTAGCTTTGGCGAGGGACTTGATGAAACGGCTTTTGCGACAGATCTCAAAAGCTATTACGCGGTCGTGCGTTGTCTGGAGATTATCTCCGAAGCCAGCCGCAAACTGTCGGATGAGTTAAAAGCACGCCATCCTGAACTGCCTTGGAAACAAATTGCGGGTTCGGGAAATATCTACCGCCACGATTACGGGAACGTCGCTCATAGCATGGTATGGATCACGCTACAGAAGGACCTGCCTCTGCTTAAAGCGGTTGTTGACGAGGAAGAGGCCTGAACTCTAACCGTTACAAAACTGTTGCCAAATCGCGCCACTATTCGACGTATGAAAATGTTGCGTCTCTTCCTGCTCAGCCTCTGCGTCTTACTACTGCCTTTTGCCGCCTCGGCTCAGGAGGATTGGGCTGATGAGGTCGTGGTGCGTGGCCGGGCGGCGGTCGGTCCGGCCTTGTGGCGCGTGTCGGATGACGACAGTCAGGTCATCATTATCGGCGTGCTGCCGGTGTTTCCCAAGAAGCAGGTCTGGAAGACGACGCGTATCGAAAATGCCCTGCGCGGGGCCAATGGGCTGATCACGCCACCGGATAACAGCACAGGCCCCGGCGACGTGTGGTCCCTGATGCGCAATAAGGGTTTGCCGGATGGCGGTCGGCTGAAAGACACCTTGCCCGGTGATCTCTATGCCCGTTATGAGGCCACGGCGCGTCGGGCAGGCGTATCCACCCGGGATTTTGCCAAAGACAAACCGGTCTGGGCAGGGGCGCGGTTGCGCCGCGAGGTGCTCCAGAAATATGGCCTCAGCGAGAATGAGCCGCTGACGACGATCAGGCGTCTGGCGCGCACCGCCGGCGTGTCGGCGCGCGCCGCCGGGCGTTACGACAGCGGGCCTTTGTTCAAGGCGGTCAATGCCATGAGCGAAGAGGCAAGCGAAGCCTGTCTGCGCTATACGCTGGACGATATCGACTTCGATATGGATCGCGCGCCGCGCGCGGCTCAGGCCTGGTCCGTCGGCGATATTCCGACGCTGCGCAGCCTCTATCAGGGCTCGGTGCTGATGAAGTGCCTGTCGGGATCACCCACCGCTACGGCGACGCTCAATCGCAGCATTAGCGATTCCGTCAGCGCCGTCAGTGACGCCCTGAACAGACCCGGCAAGACGGTCGCTGTCCTGCCCTTAGGCCAATTGTTGCGCAAAGGCGGCGTGCTCGAAAAGCTACGCGCCAGAGGCTACCGGGTGTCCGCGCCGGAAAACTGAGGCTAATCTATCCACTCGATAAAGGCCTTCACCGTTGTCACTGCGGCGGCAACGTCGGCGGGCATTTCGGTCAGAGTTTCCGTCAGGCCATAAAGATCGGTGATAGCGTCCGGGGCCTTGGGCTCAAAGCCCAAAGCCTCGGTCACAAAGGCCGGGAACTTGGCGGCGTGTGCCGTGGACAGAACGATCTGTCCACCCTTGGCCTCGCCCGT
>NZ_JAIXSV010000167.1 GCF_027484505.1 Asticcacaulis sp. | reverse complement strand
GTAGCGATGCACTGGTTCTGGCCAATCCGATTGCCTCGGAACTGAACTGTATGCGCCCGTCCATCCTGCCGAACCTGCTGGAAGCCGCCGGGCGCAATGCGTCCAGGGGCTATCCCGGCGCGCAACTGTTTGAAATCGGGCCGGTCTATTTCGGCCTTGAACCCAATGATCAAAAGACGGTCATTGCCGCGCTGAAGGCCCCGGACAAGGCGCGTCACTGGGCCGCCACCGGTCAGGACGCGCTGTTCGCGCTGAAATCCGACCTGCTGGCCCTGCTGGAAGAACTCAATGTGCCGGTCGCCTCGCTGCAACTGGTGCAGGGGTCGAACAGCGACTGGTGGCATCCGGGCCGTTCGGCGCGCCTGCAACTGGGGCCGAAGACAGTGCTGGCCGAATTTGGCGAACTGCATCCGTCGGTGCTGAAGGCAATGGACCTTGACGGGGCTTATGTGGGCTTTGAAATCCGCCTCGACCTGCTACCGCAACCGAAAGCCAAGACCGGCAAGTCAAAAGGCGCGCTGAGCCTGTCCAACCTGATGCCGCTGACGCGCGACTTCGCCTTCCTCGTGCCGACGGGTACGGCGTCCGGCGATCTGGTGCGCGCCATCAAGGGCGCGGACAAGCTGCTGATCAGCGAGGCGCGCGTCTTCGACGTCTATCAGGGTCAGGGCGTGCCGGAAGGTCAGGTGTCACTGGCCGTCGAGGTGACGCTGCAACCGGCGGACAAGACCCTGACCGAGCCGGAAATCGACGCCGTGTCGCAAAAGATCGTCGCCGCCGCCCAAAAGGCCGGAGCCGTGTTGCGGGGGTAAAATTCTCCTCCCTGTGCCGAAGGCATGGGGAGGTGGCAGCGAAGCTGACGGAGGGGGATGACTCAGAAGAGGGAAAGAACAAAGAGCTTTGGTGTAGAAACGCCAGCTTTATCCCCCTCCGTCATTCTCGCTTTCACTCGAATGCCACCTCCCCATTGCTGCGCAACAGGGAGGAGAAAAAGTGAATACGTGTAATGCTCAGGCCTGAAGCTCAGCGATGATCTCGTCTACCACGCTCGATGGTACGAATTCACCGCGCTCAGCTTCCCCAAGCCCCCGCAGCAAGCCGGACATCACCTCGGCCTGCATCATGTCCTCTTCGATCAGACGCCGGATATAGTCAGCCGGGCTGCCCTCGGCCGATTGGGCATCGACAAAGGCGCTGATGTCATCAGGCAGGTCTATGTTGAGACGAACGGTCATGCCCACAGTGTCCGCCCAAGCTCCAGAATTGTCAACGTTATGGCCGCATCACCTGACGGCGGTAGAGATAGGCGGCGATCAGCAGCCCCACGCCCGACATCCCGGCCATCACCCAGTAGCCGCGTCCGCCCAGCGCGTCATAGACCGGCCCTGACGCGAGTGTGGACAGGCCCATCATCACCCCCGTCACCCAGGCGGCATTGAGCGTCTGAGCCAGACTTTCCGAGCCCTTCGGGGCCATACGATTGACCAGATCAAGCCCGGCCAGATAGCAGGCGGCAAACGAAAAAGCGTGCAGCGTCTGAAGCGGCCACAGCCCCCACACCGGCGGGGCAAACCCCATGATGAACCAGCGCACGACGCTTAAGCCCGCCGCCGCCAGCAGCAGCGTCCACGATCCGAAGCGATGTCTCAGACGAAACCCGAACATCAGGAACAGGATTTCCGCCGCCACCCCGGCCCCCCACAGATAGCCGCAGGCCGCCCCATCGAGCCCCTGTCCCTTCCACAGGATGGTCGAAAAGCCGTAATAGAAGGCGTGCGCCCCCTGCACGCAGCCCATGGCCGCCAGCAGCAGGACATAGACCGGATTGCCGAGCAGGGCCCTGACGCGCTGCGTCCCCGTCTCCTGCGGCAGATAGGCCGGGGCGCGGCCCCCACCCTCTTCGACGTGACGCGGCGCGCGGGGCAGGATGCACCACGCCGCCAGCGCGGCCGCAAAGCACAGCCCCACCACCCACACGATAATCAGATCGACACCCAGCAGGTTCAGACCATAACCGACCGCGATATTGGCACCGATAAAAGCGGCCGACCCCACGGCCCGTGGGCCGGTATAGGTGAAGCCTTCACGCTTCGACATCTGGATGGTCATGACATCCAGCAAGGGGCTGATCGTCGTGATGCAGCTATAGCCCACGGCCCATAAGGCGACGAACAGCCAGAAGCGCGCTTCACCGGCCAGCGGCCACAGCATCAGCCCGCCATAGGCCAGCCCGCCCGCTATGGCTAACCGGATCATGGGGGAACGGAACAGCGGGAATTTTTCGGCCCACACCCCCATGACCGGCCCGGTCACGGCGCGCAGCAGCAGCGGCAGGGCCAGAATCAGCCCGATCTGCGCCCCGCTCATGCCCTTTGAGGCGAACCACAGCGGCATATAGGGCAGGCTGGCCCCCGACCCGATAAAGATCAGGGCGTAGAAAAGGCTCTGCCGCTTTACGGTCGTCAGGGCAAAAAGGCTTGAATCGCTGCGCATAATGGGTCTTTGATCGGCGGCAACCGCCACAGCCCGCTGCACAAGTTTCCTTATGACCGATCAAGCCGTCGTCACATTGCCAAAAGGTCTCTATCCGGAGATCGAACCCTACGACACCGGCTATATGCCGACGGAGGGGAAACATCAAATCTATTATGAGCAAAGCGGTAACCCACAAGGGATTCCGGTGGTGGTGGTGCACGGCGGACCGGGCGGCGGGACCAGCCCCAACCTGCGCTGCTACTTCAATCCGAAGGCCTATCGCATCATTCTGTTTGATCAGCGCGGCTGCGGTAAGTCGCGGCCGCACGCCTCACAGGACCTGTCGCTGGAAGATAATACCACCTGGCATCTGGTCGCCGATATGGAAGCCCTGCGTGAGCGGCTGGGGGTCAAAAAATGGGTGGTGTTCGGCGGTTCGTGGGGCTCGACCCTGTCTCTGGCCTACGCCCTGACGCACACGCCGCGGGTGTCGGCCCTGATCCTGCGCGGTATCTTTCTGGTGCGGCAGTCGGAACTGGACTGGTTCTATCAGGGCGGCGCGGCCAACCTCTATCCCGACCTGTGGGAGCGTTTTGTGGCCCCGATCCCGCAAGACGAACGCGGTAACCTGCTGGCGGCCTATATCAAACGCCTGAACGGCGACGACGCGGCTGAGCGCGTGCGTTGCGCGCTGGCGTGGTCGGGCTGGGAAGGCGATACCTTGTCGATCGAAGGCCCGCCTGAGGCCCCGACCAAGTTCACCGATCCCGACTTTGCCGTGGCCTTTGCCCGCATCGAGTCGTGGTATTTCCAGAACCGCGGCTTCTTTGAAAGCGACAACTGGATTCTGGAAAACGTCCACAAACTCAGACACATTCCGGCGTGGATCGTACAGGGGCGCTATGATGTGGTAACGCCGATGACCTCGGCCTGGGACCTGCACCGCGCGTGGCCGGAGGCGAAGTTCCATCTGGTAAAGAAAGCCGGGCATTCCTCGTCCGATCCCGGCGTGCTCGATGGCCTCGTCGCGGCGGCGGATGAAGCCGTGCGGGTGGTGGGCTGAAATAATTTATTTCGTTGGGAGGGGATAATGGCAAGAATTGAAATCAATTGGGTAACAACTGATCACATAAGCATTTTTGAAGAGGCCCGCGAGTTAGGCTTCGATTTGAGAAAATTTAAATATCAAAATAAAAATGTACAAAATGCAATGAAAAAATCCACTGTGGATTCGATAATAAAAAAAATTCGCGACCGCTGGGTGGACGAGAACATTGAATTTAAAGATATAAAAAATGGCGTTTATATTATTTCTATATGTGATGGATTTTGCGTAAAATACACCAATTTTCCATCAGAAATAATGTACATAGGAAGAGGATCTATATCAAATAGAATTAGATCGCATTTGGCAAATTGGATATTTGAGATGTCACTATCATTAAGAGATGCGCCATTTAAATTTTACATGACACGTGTAGGCGACAGTCGATCTCCTAACGCATTTAAAGATTTTGAACATTATTTGTTGGAAACTTTTAATTCAAAATTTGGAGAAAAGCCCTTAATTAATAAAATTGGCGGCCGTTTAGGAAAAGTAGACCACACTTACAGTGGCGAATACATCAAACCTCTGGACAATAGAGGAAAGAATTATTTCTGGGAAATAAGACCAACTGAGCGTAACAAATGGTTTAAGAGAGTAGAAGATGAGTGAAGCACATTTGTGTATTCACCCCTTCTGTGGGATGCGCACCTCAAACGACGTGCCCGACGGCCCGGTGTCGATCAGCCGGACGTCGCCGCCGTGCGTCTGAGCCAGTTCGCGCGCAATGGCCAGCCCCAGCCCAGACCCACCCGGCGTCAGCGAGGCCGAAAACGGCTGAAACAGCTTGTCGCGCACGCGCTCAGGGATACCGGGCCCATTGTCGGAGAGGACCAGAATCACCTCCTCTGCCGTCTTGACCGCGCTGAGCGTCACGCGCCCCACCGTCTTACGGTTCGGCTGGTTCTCGATGGCCTGACGCGCATTGCGCATCAGATTGACCAGCAGGCGGTGAACGTGGTCGGGATCGGCCTCAAAGAAGAAGCCTTGCTCGGCCTTCAGCGAAAAGCGCACGCGGTCGGGGGTGCGGGCATTGAGCGCCAGACCGGCGTCTTCAGCCGCGGCCTCGGACAGGTCTTTCAGGCGCAAAATCTGGATACGCGGCGGGATTTCGTCCGTCTTGCCGTAGTTGAGCACGTTTTGCGCCAGCGTCAGCGCACGGTCCAGCGCCCGCTCCAGGCGCGGTAGGGCCTTGGTAACATTGGGGTCGCCGGAATAGGCCAGACGCTCCGACGCCATCTGCGCCGCGGTCAGCATGTTGCGGAGGTCGTGGCTGATCTTCGACACCGCTTGCCCCAGCGCAGCTAGTCGCGCCCGGGTACGCAGCGCGTGGCCGACTTCCTGCTGCATCTTGAACAGTTCTTCTTCAATCTGCCCGATCTCGTCGTGGCGACCGGACAGTTGCGGCACGGCGGCGCTGTCTTCCGGGTTTTCCTTGAAGCGCGCAATCGAGCGCGTCAGTTGCCGCACCGGGCGCACCACGAAGAAGGACAGGGCGGCAAAGATCAGGGCACCGGCGACCAGCGAAATCAGCAGCGACAGGCGCAGGATCGAGCCCAGTTGCTCTCGCAGTTCCTGCTTCAACGGCTCCGCCGGCACGACGATTTCGATAATGTCGGTCCCTTTACGCACCTTGGGCACGGCTTCGGTGCGGATCAGCCGGTCTTCGCGCCCGGACAAAGTCTTCCACGGCCCCCACAGATAGGTCAGGTCGTCGCTGAGGCCGCGCGTCTGATGGCGGATGTCGATGACGTCGGGCTCAACCGTGCTGCGCGGGTCACGCAGCACAAACTGCACGCCGCCGCTTTGCAGGGCGAGGTAGGAGGCCCCGACGCTGTTGAGCAACTGGCTCGACAATTCACGTGACACCGCCCCTTCGGCCGAAGCATCGAGCGCCAGAGAGGCGATTTCGGCCTGACGCACGCGGTCGATCAGCCAGCGCTCCTGATAGGCGGCGAGCGTCGGCACCATGATGATGACCACCATCACCGCCACGAACACCGCCGTCAAAGCCAGCAAATGGCCGGACAGACCGCTGAAAAACGAACGGAAATCGGTCCAGCCGCGTTTCAGATGCGGTTTGAGCGCCTTCCAGCGTTTGGCCAGAAAGGCTTGCAGGCTCTGGTCACGCCATTTGCGGGGGCGTGGCGAGGCCGCTGTGCCGTCCTCCGCCTCACGCGACAGCCCTGCGGCGACGCGGAACCGTCGCCCCGGCGTCAGGTCGGGACGCGGGCCGGTTTCGGCTAAGGTTTCGCTCAGATCGCTCGACATTGCGCTCGGATAAGGTGGCGTAGGCACACATATTAACACAAATCCGTGAAGGGTCAGTGTAAAATCACCCGGCACGCGCTCACGGCGTCATAAAGATTCTGCGCCCAAGGTGCGAATCCCGGCGCATAGCCATTGACAAGGCTGCGCTCACGGTTTAGTGACGCCGCCTCTTCTTTCAACGATGGCTCGCACACACTGGGTTATCGTGTCCAAACCCCGGAGCTACAACCGTGAAACGCACTTACCAGCCGAGCCGTCTCGTCCGCAAGCGCCGCCACGGCTTCCGCGCGCGCATGGCCACCAAGAATGGCCAAAAAGTCGTCGCCCGTCGCCGTGCCAAGGGCCGCAAGCGCCTGACTGCCTAATAACCTCATACCGATAAATGGCCGCCATTTATCGGATATACATGAGGTGTCAAACGACGCAGTTCGGACAACCGACACTGAAAAAGGCCCTTGAAGCGATTCGAGGGCCTTTTTCGTTTGTGCTCATCCCTCCCTGCCCTTGGCGTGGAAGCTTAAGCGAGCGCGTTTTCTCCTCCCTGTTGCGAAGCAATGGGGAGGTGCTGAGCGTAGCGAAGCGGAGGGGGATGACTCAAGACCGTGCCTCAGCCCGAAACCCTGATCATTATGCGGCTGAATCACCAAGCCGTGGTGACAGTTTAAGATTTAATACAGCTATTTTCTCCTCCCTACGAAGTGGGGTATAGCGTAGCGAAAGTATAGCTTTCGCAAGCGATGGGCAGCGAGCGAAGCGAAGCTGACGGAGGGGTACAACCGTCCGTAAGATACCCCTCCGCCTCGTAAACTCGGCGCCTCCCCATAAAATGGGGAGGCGAAAGATCGCGAACATTAAATCGTCACTACACCCTAGATCATTATGATTTCTGGTAGAAACATAATGATCTAGATTTTTGTTTAGCCCCTCGCCGGGCGGTGGCTGCGCCACCTTGGCCGCCGCCTCAATGGCGGCTTGAGCGGAACGATTCCACTTGAAATCATTCCGCTCTAGAGAGGGTGGTAAGAACAGGGCCATCCCCCTCCACCGCTGCGCTGCGCTGGCGGTCACCCTCCCCACGGCTTACGCCGCAGGGAGGAGACAGGCCGCCGCGCCGGTTCCAGCGGCGATGATCGGGTATGGAGTCTATACATACCTTCCCAACCTTTCCCCCCAGATATAGGGAGGTATAAGAAAGCTGAATGACCTTTCCCGTTCTGAAAAACCGCAGCGATTTTCTGGCCGCCAACAAGGCCGCCTATCAGGCGCGCCCGACTGTGGTCATTCAGGCGCGCTTTCGCAATGACGGGGACGACACCATCCGCATCGGCTTTACCGCCACCAAAAAGACCGGCGGTTCGGTGGAACGCAACCGCGCCAAGCGCCGGATGCGCGAAGCCGCCCGCGCCCTTTTGCCCGACCTGGGCCGCCCCGGCCACGACTATGTCTTCATCGCCCGCGACGCAACCAAGTCCTGCCCGTGGCAAGGTTTGCTTGACGATGTCAAACGCGCCCTGATAAGGCTGTCGCCCAAAGTTTAACCCCTCTTCAGAGTCTCTCATGAAGCGCGACGACAATCGCAATATGTTCATCTTCCTCGCCCTCTCCATGGCGATCCTGTTCGGCTATCAGTTCTTTGTGGCCGGACCCAAGATGGAGAAGGAACGCGCCGCCGCCATGGCGCAGAAGAAGATCGAGGCCGCCAAGGCCCCCGTCGCCACGCCGGAGTCGCTGTTTGTCGAAGGCAAGCTGCCGCGCGATCAGGCGGTGGCCGCCACGCCGCGCGTCGCCATCGACTCGCCGGCGCTGAAGGGCTCGCTGTCTCTGGCCGGGGCGCGCATCGACGACCTGTTGCTCAAGCAATATAAAGAGACGCTGAAGGCGGACTCGCCCAATGTTGAGCTGTTCCGCCCGCAAGGGGCCGAGCACGCCTACTATGCCGAATCGGGCTGGGTCGGGGCCAATGTGCCGGGCCTGCCGTCGGGCAACAGCATGTGGACGCTGCTTTCGGGTAACGTGCTGTCGCCGGGCAAGGACGTGGTGCTGGGCTATGATGCGGGGACGGGTCTGCGCTTTGAACGCCGCCTGAGCCTTGATGACAAGTACATGATCACCGTCACCGACACCGTGGTCAACACCACGGGCGCGGCGGTGACGCTGGCCCCCTATGCCAATGTCGTGCGTCAGGGCGCGCCGGACACGCTCGGCAAGAACATGATCCTACACGAAGGCGGCATCGGTGCCTTCTCCAAAGACGCCACGGGCAAGGGTTACACCACGCCGGAATTCAAGTTCCATAACTGGGAAAAGGACGAGAAGAAGGCCAATTTCAAGGCCGACTCGACCGGTGGCTGGATGGGCCTGACCGACAAATACTGGCTGGCCGCCGTCATTCCGGATCAGAAGACCAAGATCCACGCCTCGATGAAGGCGACGGACCAGACGACCGCCAATGAAAAGGACTTCAACTTCCTCTATCAGGCCGGCTACGTAGCCGACGCCGTAACGGTGCAACCGGGCAAGCCGGTGAGCGTCACCTACCACATCTTTGCCGGTGCCAAGCAGGCCTCGCTTCTGGCCGCCTATCAGGACAAGCTGAAGCTGCCGAGCTTTGACAAGGCCATCGACTGGGGCATGTTCTGGTTCTTCACCCGCCCGATGTTCTTCGTGCTGGACTTCCTGTTCAAATATGTCGGCAATTTCGGTCTGGCCATTCTGGGTCTCACCGTTCTGGTCAAGCTCATCTTCTTCCCGCTGGCGCATAAATCCTATGAGTCGATGACCAAGATGAAGATGCTTCAGCCCCAGGTCGAGGAGCTGAAGAAGAAGCACGAAGGCAATCCGCAGCAGATGCAGATTGAAATGATGGGCCTTTACCAGAAGGAAAAGGTCAATCCGATGTCGGGCTGTCTGCCCATCTTCGTGCAGATGCCGGTCTTCTATGCCCTGTATAAGGTGCTGTTCGTCACCATCGAAATGCGCCACGCGCCCTTCTTCGGTTGGATTCAGGACCTGTCGGGCAAGGACCCGACGACGATGTTCAACCTGTTCGGCCTGCTGCCCTACGATCCGGCCACCCTGCCGGTCATCGGCGGGCTGATGGCCACCTCGCTGCATATCGGTATCCTGCCGCTGCTCTACGGCGCGTCGATGTGGCTGTCGCAAAGCATGAACCCGCCGATGCCGGACCCCATGCAGCGCAAGATCTTCGCCTTCATGCCGGTGATGTTCACCTTCATCATGGCGCCGTTTGCCTCGGGCCTTTTGATCTACTGGATCTGGAACAACGTCCTGACCGTGGCGCAGCAATATATGCTGATGCGTCAGATGGGCGTTGAAAACCCGATCGACACCCTGCTGGGCAAGGTCGCCAAAACCAAGCCCAAGTCCGAAGCGGCCCATGTCATCGAGGTGGCCGAAGAAGCCATCCACGAAGGCGAAGTGACGCAAGCCACCCCGGCCCGCAAGCGCAAGCCGGCGGCCACGGGCAGCTCAGCGGGCGGCACCAAGCGCACGCGGACGAAAAAGGACTAAGCTGTGGTGACAATTTAAGATTTAACGCGGTTTCTCCTCCCTACGCTTGCGTGGGGAGGTGGCAGCGAGCGAAGCGAAGCTGACGGAGGGGTATAAGGCTTTAAGATACCCCTCCGCCTCGTAAACTCGGCACCTCCCCATAAAATGGGGAGGAGGAAGATCGCAAACCTTAGTTCGTCAATATAGCCTAAGGCGATCCGTTATACTTCCCTGCCTTTGGCGGGGAGAACCAGTCCCTTCTTATACCTCCCTGCACGGAGTGCGGGGAGGGGGACCGCACGAGATTGCCGAAGGCAAGCGAGATGTGGTGGTGGGGTGTTAGGTCATAAAGCACAAAGCTAATGGCCTTTGAAATTTTGGAGTCGCCCCCCTCCGCTTGCTCGTTTCACTCGCATCCCATCGCTTGTGAAAGCTATACTTTCCCTGCGCTATACCCCATTGCTTCGCAACAGGGAGGAGGGAAAAGCGGATATTTTCATACCTCCCCAACCTGTTGGGAGGTACAGGTTTTAAAGGCCCGTCCATGACCGACGAAACGCAAAATACCCCTGAGCAGGCCCCCGCCGCTGAGGCTCCTGATGAGGCGCTCTATTCCGCCGAGACCCTAGAAGCCGCCCGCGTGCTGTTTGCGCGCCCGGCCACCTTCATGATGGGCGCGGCCAAGATCGAGCAACTGCCCGCCGCCGACCTGCCCGAAGTGACCTTTGCCGGGCGCTCCAATGTCGGCAAGTCGAGCCTGATCAACGCGCTGGTCGGGCAAAACCACCTGGCGCGCGCCTCCAACGAGCCGGGCCGCACGCGCGAAGTCAACTTCTTCGTACTGGACGAAAAGCTGCGACTGGTCGATCTGCCCGGCTATGGCTGGGCCAAGGCGTCGAAGGCCGAGGTGAAGAAGTTCCAGAATCTGGGGCGCGACTATCTGCGCGGCCGTCCGAACCTCAAACGCGCCTATCTGCTGATCGACGCGCGCCACGGGCTGAAAGCGGTCGATAATGAGCCGATGGACGCGCTGGATGTTGCCGCTGTCTCCTATCAAATCGTCCTGACCAAGGCCGACAAGATCAAGCCGCACGAGCTGAAAGCCGTCATTGAGAAGACGCAGGCGCAGATCAAAAAGCGCCCGGCGGCGCACCCGGTGGTGCTGGCGACCTCTTCGGAAAAAGGCCACGGCATCCCCGAACTGCGCGCCGAGATCATGACGACCTGCGCGGTCGCGCCGTAAGTCTCATTCATACCTCCCCAACTCGTTGGGGAGGGGGACCGCACGACGCCGCGTTTAGCGGCTAGATGCGGTGGTGGGGGTTCTTACTTCGGATCGCGCGTGCTGAACCTTGCCTACGGCGTCTTACGCATATCGAACCATCCCCCGGATCGTTCGATAGCTCACCCCACCACCACATCTCACCTGCCTGACGGCAGGCTCGTGCGGTCCCATCGCTGGCGAAAGCTATACTTTCGCGGGGCGCTATACCCCGCCAAAGGCAGGGAGGTATAAGATAGCGCTCATGCACACGCCTTTTGACGGTTCGCAGCCCCTGTTTCGTATCGGTCTGGCCCCGCTGCGGGATGAGGCGTGGCTGGAGCGTGATGAGCGCCTGCCCCTCTATCTGGCGGAAAAAGAGCGCCTCTTGAGCCAGGACCGTGACGCTGTGTTCGGTGCGCAACCGGGCTCTGAGGCCGCTCAGGCCGAAGCGCTGCGCCTGATCGAAACCACGCTCAACGCCCCCGCCCCGCCCTCGGACGCCCCGTTGATTGGGGCGGCACGACTGGTGGCCGAAGACCTGGCGCTTCTGCAAAAATCGCCCGAAGGCTGGCGGCTGACGGCAGGCTGCATCTGCTTCCCCTCCTCGTGGTCGCTACCGGAAAAGCTGGGCAAGCCCCTGCATCAGGTACACGGCCCCGTGCCCGATTTTCAGACGGGAACGCGCAATGCGGCCATCATCGAGCGCATCTTTGACAATCTGCGTCCCGATGAGCCGGTCATCCGCTGGAACTGGTCGCTGTATGGCACGGACGCGCTGCACCACCCCCACCTGTCCCCGCCGCAGCGCTTCGGGAGCGGCGACCGCGCCGACACCGTCTATGTGCGTGTTGAGCGTCAAACCCTGCGTAAGCTGCCGCAGACGGGCGCAGTGCTGTTCACCATCGGCATCCACCTGACGCCGCTGGAGGCCATTGAGGCCCACCCGGAACGCGAACGCCTCACCGAAGGCCTGATCCGTCAGATCGAAGCCCTCGATGAGGCGCAAAGCGAATATAAGGGATTGCGCGCCGAGCGTGAGCGGCTCATCCTGCGCCTGAAAGGGAGATGAGGGATGAAACTGACGATGGCGATAACCGTCACGGCTTTAATAGCGCTGACGACACCGGTACAGGCAGGCACAGTTGGAGCCATCACACGCAGCGAGATCGATCAGGCCCATCTCGACGGTTGCGGCACGACGCTTTACCGCACGCCTGATTTTGAAAAAGGCCAACCGCCGATCCTCTGGCATGACGATTTTCAGACCGGGCTGATGCGGTGGAACGGTCAGCTTGTCACCCTGACCCTGCAAGGGGAACCGAAGTCGAGCGTCACCCCTGTGAGCCAGTTTGTCAGCGCCGACGGCGACCTGCGGGTGACACAGACTCTCAAGGTGACAAAGACGCTGGGCGAGGAGTTGTCCAATATGACCGGAACCCTGACCCTCACACAGCACGGCAAGTCGCAGACCGTGACCGTTTACGGTCAGAGCGGTTGCTGAGCATAGCTCCCTCTCCCCGTCAAACGGGGAGAAGAGAGTTACAGGTCTTCCTTGAGGATGGCCATTTCGAACATGTAGGAGCCTTCCTCGTCCTCATCGACATAGACGACGCCCGCAAAGTCTTCGCCGATATAGACCTCGGCAGAGTCCTTCTGCTTGCGGGCGCGGACCTCAAGGCCCTTGGTGCCGAAGGTCTGGGTCAGGTAGGCTTGCACCTTGGTGATTTCTGCGGGTGTCATGTG
>NZ_JAIXSV010000339.1 GCF_027484505.1 Asticcacaulis sp. | reverse complement strand
TGGCGCAAACGGTTTCTCGTCCGGGCCGACCGCAACCGCGACCTTCAGGGCTTTATGAGCGCCTGGCTGAAAAGCCTGAAAGCGCCCAATGCCGTGCGCGTAGTGACAGATATCGAGCCGTACAGCTTCCTCTGATCACGCATATTTCCTCTGATCACGCATATATAGCGGCGCGGGGACCATAGACCACGCGTTCGTCATCCAGTCCCTTGTTGAGGTCTTGAAGCACCTTGTCGATCTCCTCCATATCCTTGCCGGAGGATTTGAAGGCTTCGACCGTGTCCTTGTCCACCTTCTGAAAGGCCAGTTTGATCTTCGCCGTTTCAAACAGGTCCTTCACCACCTTCACCAGACCGCGCACCTGCTTCATGAAGTCATTGACCTCCATCAGCTCGCCTTCGGCACGCTGGCGTTCGGTCTTCACATAGGCTTCGGCAGCACCCTTTATGTCGGCAGGGGTCGGGATATAGGGGGCGGTCGCTTCGTCTGGGGCGTCCGTTTCGGTGGGCGGCGTCGCCTCTGCCGCTGTATCCTCCGTTGCGGGGTCAGTGTCGCTGACAGCAGCCTCTGTCGTTTCGGTTTCAGCGGTCGATTCTGTCTCTGCGTCTGAGTCCGGGACGGGCTGGCTGGCCGCGCTCTGGGCAGCGCTGAAACCGCTCACATCCATGTCGTTGCCGCCGGCCTTGGCATAGTCCTTTACGGCGGCCTTCAGCTCTTTCATCAGATTGGCCAGCATTTTGGCCATGATCTTCGGATCGCTCTTGCCCAGTTCCTTGATGATCTTCAGCCGTTCGACCAGCTGCATCACCTTGGCCTTGGCGCGGGCGCGCGCATCGTCGCGCGTCTTTTTAGGCATCTCATTCAGGGTGTCGGCGGCGGTCTTCTGCGCCTCAGCCTTCTGCGCCCTGGCCAGTTTCAGGCGGTCGTTCAGGTCGGTCAATGTGGCGGACGCGGTGTTCTGACCGCTGATGCCGGAGGTGCCAATATTCATCTGTTGAGCCTTCTGCTAACGCGGTTAGCTTAACGGAACAGGCTTAACCGAGTGTTGAAGACACAAAAACGCCCCCGGCGGCGAGCCGGGGGCGTCATTCACTGTGCTTGTGTTTGCAATCAGATATGCGGATCGGGCGATTGCGCGGCTTTTTTCTTGGCGGCATTGCGCGACAGCATGTTGAGGCCTTCGACCATCGCCGAGAAGGCCATGGCGGCGTAGATGTAGCCTTTCGGCACATGGACGCCGAAGCCTTCGGCGATCAGCACCGTCCCGATCATCAGCAGGAAGCCGAGCGCCAGCATCACAACGGTCGGGTTCTTTTCGATAAAGTGGGCCAGCGGGTCCGAGGCCAGCAGCATGACCAGAACCGCGACCACGACCGCAATCATCATCACCGGCACGTGCTCGGTCATGCCGACCGCCGTCAGGATAGAATCGACGGAGAAGACGAGATCGAGCAGAATGATCTGCACGATGGCGGCTCCGGCATTATTGATGGTGGCGTTCTTGGCGTCCATCACGTCGTGGGTCGGGGCGGGATCGACCGTGTGGTGGATTTCCTTGGTCGCCTTCCACACTAGGAACAGGCCACCGGCGATCAGGATCATGTCCTTCCACGAGAAGGACGTCTCAAACATCGGCTCACCGTGCTCACCCACGGGGCCGACCAGCCCCAGATTGAACACCTCAGCCTTCAGGCCGATGATCCAGCCAATGGTCAGAAGCAGGCCCAGACGCATGATCAGCGCCAGCCCGATGCCGAGGCGGCGGGTCTTCTGACGGTCCTGCTCCGGCAGTTTGTTGGACAGGATGGAGATAAAGACGAGGTTGTCGATGCCGAGCACGACCTCCATCACGATGAGGGTGACAAGGGCCGCCCAGACGGCGGGGTCAGACAAAAGGGCCATAAGGTCCATGAGAGCTTTCTCGGAAAAGGCTTAAAAACGATTGCTCTTGATAAACGCTGCGACGTAAGGCGGCAATGTTTCGCGTAACCGGAAAATCGATTGCGAACGATAACATCCTTATCTTTTTGCCCTCAGCGGGCTTGTGGCTGAAAAAAGGCGACACGACCTGTGAACGGCGCATGGTCACAGAAAAGTGAAAAATGCTTTTTGGTTGGTTGCGGTGGGTCATACCCCATGCTAAGAGGCGCGCGGCTTGAAAGGCCGGTTGTTTTTGCGCGCCTGTTGTTTTTAGTGCGCCCCGCCGGCCCCGGAAAAGCCCATTCCACTTATTTCTTTGGCTGGAAGTTATCGTGAGCGATATTTTTAGAGAAACAGAGGTCGGTGAGCGTTACGCCAAGGCCGTATTCGAACTGGCGGATTCCGCCGGACACCTCGATGCGGTGCAGGCAGACCTCAACACCCTGAAGGCGCTGCTGACCGAAAGCAAGGATCTGCGCCGTCTCGTCACCTCCAATGCTTTCAAGTCCGAAATCAAGCTAAAGGGCCTGACCGCCGTTCTCGATACGGCCAAGCCAAACGCCCTGACGCTCAAGACGCTGGGGCTGATGGCGCAGAATGGTCGTCTGGATCAGGTTTTCGCCCTCGTTACCGCTTTCCTTCGCCTGTACAACGCCAAAAAGGGCGTTGTCTCTGCGGTCGTTACCTCTGCCACGGTCCTCACCGAAGAGCAGGTGACCGGTCTTCAGGCCGCGCTGCACACTGCGCTCGGTCAGGATCCCGTCCTCAGCCAGACGGTTGATCCGTCGCTGCTGGGCGGTCTCAAGGTTCGCGTCGGCTCGCGCCTGTTCGACGCTTCGCTTAAAACCAAACTCGACTCCCTTAAATTTGCCCTCAAGCGGGCGTAAGACGCCAAAAGAGCATGCCAATGGACATTCGTGCTGCCGAGATTTCGGCCATCCTCAAAGCTCAGATTGCCGGTTTCGGCGAAGACGCCGACGTTTCGGACGTCGGCACCGTTCTGTCGGTCGGCGACGGTATCGCCCGCGTCAACGGCCTCGATCAGGTTCAGGCCGGTGAAATGGTCTCCTTCCCCAAGGCGGGCGTGAAGGGCATGGCCCTGAACCTCGAAAAGGACAATGTCGGCGTCGTTATCTTCGGCGAAGACCGTGCCGTCGGCGAAGGCGACGAAGTCCGCCGCCTCGGCGAAATCGTGCAGGTTCCGGTCGGCAAGGGCCTGCTGGGTCGCGTCGTCAATCCGCTGGGTGAGCCGATCGATGGCAAGGGCCCGATCGAAGCGACCGAATTCCGCCGCGTGGACGTCAAGGCCCCCGGCATCATCCCGCGCAAGTCGGTGCATGAGCCTGTGCAGACCGGCATCAAGGCCATCGACACCCTGATCCCCGTTGGCCGCGGCCAGCGCGAGCTGATCATCGGTGACCGTCAGACCGGTAAGACTGCTGTCGCCATCGACGCTATCCTGAACCAGAAGGCCGCCAACGCCGGCACCGACGAGCAGGCCAAGCTGTACTGCATCTACGTCGTTATTGGCCAGAAGCGCTCGACCGTCGCCCAGATCGTCAAGTCGCTGGAAGAAAACGGCGCGCTCGACTACACCATCATCGTCGCCGCTACGGCGTCGGAGCCGGCTCCGCTGCAATACCTCGCGCCGTTCGCCGGTTGCGCCATGGGCGAGTTCTTCCGCGACAACGGCATGCACGGCCTGATCATCTATGACGATCTGTCGAAGCAGGCCGTCGCCTATCGTCAGATGTCGCTGCTGCTGCGCCGTCCGCCGGGCCGCGAAGCCTATCCGGGCGACGTCTTCTATCTGCACTCGCGCCTGCTGGAACGCGCCGCGAAGCTGAACGACGAAAACGGTGCCGGTTCGCTGACCGCTCTGCCGATCATCGAAACCCAGGCCAACGACGTGTCGGCCTACATCCCGACCAACGTGATTTCGATCACCGACGGTCAGATCTTCCTCGAAACCGACCTCTTCTATCAGGGTATCCGTCCGGCCGTGAACGTCGGTCTGTCGGTGTCGCGCGTCGGCTCGGCCGCTCAGATTAAGGCGATGAAGCAGGTTGCCGGTTCGATCAAGGGTGACCTGGCCCAGTATCGCGAAATGGCCGCCTTCGCAAAGTTCGGTTCGGACCTCGACGCCGCTACGCAACGTCTTCTCGCGCGTGGCGCGCGCCTGACCGAGCTTCTGAAGCAGCCGCAATATTCGCCGCTGAAGGTCGAAGAGCAGGTGGCGGTGATCTATGCCGGTACGCGCGGTTACCTCGACAAGATCGCCGTGGGCGATGTCGGCCGCTTCGAGCGTGAGTTCCTGTCGCTGCTGCGCGGCAAGCACGTCGATCTTCTGACCGCCATCCGCGAGAAGAAGGCCTTGACGCCGGAGCTGGAAGAGCAGCTGAAGGCCATCGTGGCCGACTACGCCGCCAACTTCGCTTAATAAACCTCCTCCCCTGCGTGAGCGGGGGAGGTGGCCAGCCTGTCTGGCCGGAGGGGGCGAAAGCCCCGAATAATAGGGACTTTTCATGGCAAGTCTTAAGGACATGCGCAATCAGATCGGAAGCGTGAAAGCCACGCAGAAGATCACCAAGGCCATGCAAATGGTCGCCGCCGCCAAGCTCAAGCGGGCTCAGGATGCGGCGGAAAACGCGCGCCCCTATGCCAAGCGCATGGCCTCGGTCATCGCCAATCTGGCCAAGGGTGTGTCGGGCGATGCCGCGCCGCTGCTGCTGGCCGGTACGGGTTCGATGCAAAAGCACCTCGTGGTCGTGGCCACGGCTGACCGCGGTCTGGCCGGTGGTTTCAACTCCGCCATCGCCCGCGCCGCGCGTGACCACATCCGTGCGCTGCTGGCCGAAGGCAAGACGGTGCGCGTGATCACCGTGGGCCGCAAGGGCCGCGATCAGCTCAAGCGTCTGTTCGGTGAGCTGTTCGTCGAAAGTTTTGAGCTGGGCAAGACGCTGGACCTCACGACGGTTCAGCCCATCGCCGAAGCCATCTTCAAGGAGTTCGACGAAGGCCGCGCCGACGTCGTGACCCTTTTCTACAGCCAGTTTAAGTCGGTGATCTCTCAGGTCCCGGCGGCGAAGCAACTGATCCCGGCTCAGATCGAAACCTCTGCTGAAGACACCTCCGGTGGTGCGGTCTACAGCTACGAGCCGTCGGAAGAAGAGATCCTCGAAACCCTGCTGCCGCGCAATCTGACGGTTCAGATCCTGTCGTCGCTTCTGGAAAATAATGCCGGCTTCTACGCCTCCCAGATGAGCGCCATGGACAATGCGACGCGCAATGCGGGCGAGATGATCAACGCGCTCAATCTTCAATACAACCGTAAACGTCAGGCCCAGATCACGACCGAACTGATCGAGATCATCGCCGGTGCCGAAGCTCTCTAAGGACACTCCCATGACCGCTCATCAGCAAATTACGGCCGGTAAGGGCCGCATCTCTCAGGTCATCGGCGCCGTCGTCGATGTCGAGTTCGACGGCAACCTGCCGGCCATCCTGAACGCGCTTGAAACCACCAACACCGCCTCAGGCGCGCGTCTGGTGCTCGAAGTCGCCCAGCACCTCGGCGAAAACGCCGTGCGCACCATCGCCATGGACGCCACCGAAGGTCTGGTCCGCGGTCAGGAAGTCACCGACCTCGGTGCCCCGATCACCGTGCCGGTCGGTCCGGCGACGCTCGGCCGCATCATGAACGTCATCGGTGAACCGATCGACGAAGCCGGTCCGATCGAAACCACCTATTTCAACCCGATCCACGCCGACGCACCGGCCTTCGAAGATCAGGCCACTTCGGCGGAAATCCTCGTCACCGGCATCAAGGTCATCGACCTGATCTGCCCGTACGCCAAGGGCGGCAAGATCGGCCTGTTCGGCGGTGCCGGCGTCGGCAAGACCGTGACCATTCAGGAACTGATCAACAACATCGCCAAGGCCTACGGCGGTTATTCGGTGTTCGCCGGCGTCGGTGAGCGTACCCGCGAAGGCAACGACCTCTATCACGAAATGATCGAGTCGAAGGTGAACGAACACGGCGGTGGCGGCAACTCGCGCTGCACCCTCGTCTATGGTCAGATGAACGAGCCTCCCGGCGCGCGTGCCCGCGTCGCCCTGACCGGTCTGGCTCAGGCCGAATACTTCCGCGATCAGGAAGGCAAGGATGTGCTGTTCTTCGTGGACAACATCTTCCGCTTCACGCAGGCCGGTTCGGAAGTGTCGGCTCTGCTGGGTCGTATTCCGTCGGCCGTGGGTTATCAGCCGACGCTCGCCACCGAAATGGGCAAGCTGCAAGAGCGCATCACCTCGACCAAGAAGGGCTCGATCACCTCGGTTCAGGCCGTGTACGTGCCCGCCGACGACCTGACCGACCCGGCGCCGGCCACCTCCTTCGCCCGTCTGGACGCGACGACCGTTCTGTCGCGTTCGATTGCCGAACAGGGCATCTATCCGGCCGTTGACCCGCTCGACTCGACCTCGCGTATCCTCGATCCGCGCATCGTTGGCGAAGAGCACTATCAGGTCGCCACGCGCGTTCAGGAAATCCTGCAACAGTACAAGGCCCTGAAGGACATCATCGCCATCCTCGGCATGGACGAACTGTCGGAAGAAGACAAGCTGATCGTGGCCCGCGCCCGTAAGATCCAGCGCTTCCTGTCGCAGCCCTTCCACGTGGCTGAAATCTTCACCGGCACGCCGGGCGTGCTCATGAAGATCGAAGACACCATCAAGGGCTTCAAGGGGCTGTGCAATGGTGACTACGACCACCTGCCGGAAGCGGCCTTCTACATGGTCGGCGGCATCGAAGAAGCCATCGCCAAGGCCGAACGTCTGGCGGCGGAAGCTTAATTTAAACACCTGCCTGAGCGCCGCAGGGCGCTTGGGCGGGGTAGTGTGAAAGGCAGCGATTATGGCTGACAAACTTCACGTTTCGCTGGTGACCCCGGAAAAGGAACTCTTTGCCGGTGACGTCGATCAGGTTATCGCGCCGGGTTCCGAAGGTGAATTCGGCGTTCTGGCGGGCCACGCGCCGCTGATGACGACCCTGACTGAAGGCACGGTGACCATCCTCAACGGCGACCAGAAGCGCATGTTTCAGGTCATCGGCGGCTTCGCGGATGTCAATGCCGAAGGCATCACCATCCTGGCCGAGCGCGCCGAGGAATATGTCGAAACGGTCCACTAAACCGTTCTGACAAGCCACTCTAAAAAACCCCGTCGGATCGCTCCGGCGGGGTTTTTGCTTAATTATAACCAGGGGTCATTTTTGATGACCCTTGGTATCACGCTCTGGCGCGCTGATCGAGATTGCGCAGGAAGTCGATGGAGCGGCTGACCTCGGACATGCCTTCGTGGTGTTCCTCAACGACGTGGTTGAGGCCGCCCAGGGTGCGTTCGATATGGCCGCTCTGGGCAAAGATGTCCTCGATATGGGCGACGGTGTCGCGATAGCGCTGGCTTTCTTCGCCGAACTGCGTGCGCGTCGCTTCGATGATGCCGCCCAGTTGCTGAAGCGAAGCCTCGATGCCGCCGATGGCCGACTGCGTATGGGTCAGGGCCGACTTGGTATCGCTGGCCAGCTTCTTGACCTCGCCCGCCACCACCGAAAAGCCGCGTCCGGCCTCACCGGCGCGCGCCGCCTCGATCGTGGCATTGAGCGCCAGCAGATTGGTCTGCGAGGTGATGGAGTCGATGACCGACAGGACCTGACGCAGGTTCGACAGGGCGGTATTCAGCGTACTGAACTCCTGCGACAACTGTTCGGTGTGATTGTCCTGAGCGGCGACAGCACGGCGGTCGCTGTCCATCGCGTGCTTGATGCCGTCCATTACCTTGCCCACGTCCCCGATCTCGGTCAGGGCGGACTCGATCTTGCCGGTCAGCCCCACGTGCTGGGCGATGGTGTCGATAACTCCGGTGCGCAGCTTGTTGAGGATTTCGGAGCGATTGAGCTTACAGCGGGCGAAGTAGTTGACAAAGCGCGCGTAGTGGATGGGAAAGTTGTCGATAAACTCATCCTGATAGGTGGCCTGACCCACATCGAAAAAGACGATGGCGCTGAGGGTCTGGTTGATATTGATGCCGAACAGTTCGCCAAAGGTCGAAAACCCGGCCACGGGGGCGGGCCAGATGCCGCCCGTCTGGCTGAGGCGGCTGTCATTGATCACCCGGCGCAGGATGCAGTCATTGAGAAGGGCTCCAACCGGCTTTGGCTTATCGCGCAGAAACTGCGCCACATCCTTGCGCGTCTGCTCCACAAAGTCGGTGGTCTCCAGCAGGATCAGCTCGTCGCCCGACCCGACGTCGCAATAGAAGGTCACGCTGCCGCTGTCGAAGTCGATCTGCGCCACCGAGCGCACAAACAACTCGCCGTCGATTTCGATACCGAAGGCGCGCCCTTCCAGCGTCTTTTGCAACTCCGACGGCTTGATGCGCAGAGCCTGACACAGAGCCTCGACAAAGGGCACCACCTGATTGCGCTGCGAATCGTAGATGGCGCTGACCGTGCGCTTGTTGGGGTCGGCATCGACCACCACGAAGGCCGGTCCGATCTTGCGGAAATTCTGGCTTTTCAGCACGCCGTAACGCTTACCGGGGGCCATGCGGACCAGGGCGAAGACCGCGTGGTTTTCCAGTACGCGCTGCCCGTCAAACAGGCACGTCTTCTGAAAGTCCATCTTGCCGCCGGCGGACCCGCCGACAAACAGGCAGGGGAAGCGCCCGCTCTTATAGACGGCCTCCATGAAATAGCTTTCGGACAGCGAGGCCCCGTCCACAAAGGTCAGGGCAAAGGTCTCCTGCGCGCTGATCGGAGCTGTGGGCGGCAAACGGTTCAGGGCCTCGGCGAGCCTGTCCACTCGTTCGGCGCGCGACAGAGTGGCATGCCCCTTTCGGATGTCATCGCAGTAGAGCGGCACGCTGTGGAGGCTGACCCCGGCAATCAGGTCTGGCGAAAAGGCCTGAATGACCACATTGTCCCACCCATTGCCCGCCGGGCAGTAGGGGGCTTCCCCATTCTGGGCGCACAGTTCACCGGCGGAGGTGGAAACGATCAGCGGCGCCTCACCGGCAAGGCTTTTCAGGCGGCGGCAGACCTCTTCGAAGGCGATGTGCGGCGACACAAAGGCCAGCACCAGAGCGGCGGGTCGCGCCCCGAAGCGGAACTGTTCGGGGTGATCTGGCTGAGACGGCTGTCGCTGCGCAGGATGCGGATGGCTTCAGAAGGCAGGGTGGATGGGGGCGGCGGGGCCGCCTCAAGGATCGGCTCAGGCGCGCGGTGCGCCGTGGTGACATTTTTCTTGAAAAACATGAGGCACTTCCCTGATCAGAACGCTTTTGGGCGTATCCTGTGCCTCAGATTATAAACAAAAGTTAACGGCGTTATGTGTAGCGGTACGCCCACACCTGTTTGCAGGGTTGGCGCACCGCCGTATATTCATGCTATTGATATTAATGGATTATTTTGTGTGTCGCATTTTGCGACATGAGGTCGCAGAGGGTCTATTCCACGCCCTCGACCACGACCATGTTGAATTCGGCCGCGTTGAGGCGATGCTCACGCGCGGCCTGATATTCCGGCGAGTTATAATAGCCGAGTGCCGCCTCATAGGAGGGGAATTCCAGCACCACGACGCGCGGGAAGCCTTCGCCTTCCAGCACCTGCGAGCGGCCTCCGCGAGCCAGCGGCGTCATGTTGAATTTTTCAGCCGCGGGCTTGGTGCCAGCACCGTATTTGGCGTAGGATTCCGGGTCGGTGACCTTGGCCTGAGCGATGATATAGGCTTTGGGCATGGGGGAGGCTCCTCGATTTTTGGGTTGGATGCGTCCCGGTTAGCAAGAATTTCCACAAAAGCCTACATTTTAACGGGCTTTGGGACTATATAGCCCGTCATGACGCGCCCCTTTCTCAAGATGAACGGCCTCGGCAACGATTTCGTGGTCGTCGATGCCCGCCAGACTCCTTTCCACCCCTCCGCCGCTCAGGTGAAGGCGTGGGGAGATCGTGCGTCCGGCATCGGCTTCGATCAGCTTATCGCGATTGAGGGCGCCGCGTCGGGTGACGCCTTCATGCGCGTGTGGAATTCCGACGGCGGCACGGTGGAAACCTGCGGCAATGCCCTGCGCTGCGTCGGCTGGTATCTCGACCGTGACACCCCCGGCGCCGACCTTCACATCGATACCCTGGGTGGCGCGACTGCGGCAAAGGTATTGGAACGTGACGCAAAAACCGGGATGGTCAGCGTCGATATGGGGGCACCGCGTCTCGACTGGACGCAAATCCCTTTGTCCGAAGAGATGAACACCGAACGGCTGGAGCTTCAGGTCGGGCCGATTGATGCGCCGCTCTATCACACGCCTTGTGCTGTCTCGATGGGCAATCCGCACGTGGTCTTTTTCGTTGAGGACGTCTCTGCCGTCGATGTCGAACGCACGGGCAGCCTGATCGAAAACCATCCCTTATTTCCGGAAGGGGTGAATGTTGAATTCGCGCAGGTCATAGACCGCAACACCATCCGCATGCGGGTATGGGAACGCGGGGCCGGTATCACCAAGGCTTGCGGCACCGGGGCGTGCGCTACACTGGTGGCCTGTGCGCGACGCGGCCTGAGCGACCGCCACGCCACGGTCATTATGGATGGCGGCCCGCTACACATCCTGTGGCGGCAAGCGGACGACCACGTCATTATGACGGGGCCGGTCGAGGTTGAATTTGAAGGTCAGCTCAATGGCTGATGGTCATGCTCACCCTCACGAGGAAGTGCCCGCTGAACCGCCTGCGACGCCCACGGGCCTGACGTCGGGTGTCGAGGTGGTGACCTTCGGCTGCCGTCTGAATTCCTATGAGTCCGAGCAGATTCGCAAGGTCGCCGCCGAAGACGGGCTCGATGGGGCGATCATCTTCAACACCTGCGCGGTGACCGGCGAGGCCGTGCGTCAGGCGCGTCAGGCCATCCGTCGCGCGCGCAAGGAAAACCCGGACGCGCGCCTGATCGTGACCGGTTGCGCGGCGCAAACCGACCCTGACACCTTCGCCACTATGGGCGAGGTCGATTTCATCATCGGCAATGGCGATAAGGCGAAGGCCGGAGCCTATGCGCTGACGCCCGACTCGGCGCGCATTGCCGTCAACGACATCTTTTCGGTGCGCGAAACCGCCGGTCACCTGATCGACGGCCTGAAGGACCGCGCCCGCGCCTATGTCGAGGTGCAAAACGGCTGCGATCACCGCTGCACCTTCTGCATCATCCCCTATGGGCGCGGCAATTCGCGCTCCGCCGCCGCTGGCGACGTGGTGGGTCAGATTTCGCGGTTGGTGGCCGAAGGCTATAATGAGGTCGTGTTGACGGGCGTCGATCTGACCTCCTGGGGCAATGATTTGCCGGGGCAGCCGCAACTGGGGCATCTGGTGGCGCGTATCCTCAAGCATGTGCCCGACCTTAACCGTCTGCGCCTGTCGTCTATTGATGCGGCGGAAATCGACGATACATTGCTGCGCCTGTTTGCCGAGGAAGAGCGGCTGGCCCCCTATCTGCACCTGTCTTTGCAGCATGGCGACGACCTGATCCTCAAGCGCATGAAGCGCCGCCACCTGCGCGCCGACGCTATCAAACTGGTGCAGCAGGTGCGCGCCCTTCGCCCCGACGTGGCCTTCGGGGCCGACATGATCGCAGGCTTCCCGACCGAAAGCGAAGCGCATTTCGCCAATTCGTTGGCGCTGGTCGATGAATGTGATCTGGCCTTCCTGCACGTTTTCCCCTACAGCCCGCGACCGCAAACCCCGGCGGCGAAGATACCGCAATTGCCGCGCGCCCTGATCAAGGAGCGTGCTGCCCGTCTGCGGGCCAAGGCGGGTGAGGCCCTGACGCGACACCTCGATAAGCAGGTGGGGCGTGAGGTGTCGGCGGTCGTTGAAAAGCCCGGCTTTGCCCGCGCGGCGGACTTTACCGAGGTGTTGTTTGAGGGCCCTGCGGCCCCGGAAAAAGTAAATGTCGGGGGTATTGCCTCTTTGCGGATTACCGGCCATGACGGTAAGCGCGCGCGGGCTGTGCTGATATAGCCCCTCACCCCGACCCTCTCCCGCAACCGGGCGAGGGGGAGATACTGATGACCGAGAAAAAACCCGGCTGGTTTTCGCGCCTGACGCAGGGCCTGTCGAAGACCTCTCAGCAACTGACCGAGCAGGTGACGAGCGTCTTCGTCGCCAACAAGACGCTGGACGCCGCCGCCATTGAGGCGCTGGAGGATATGCTGATCGAAAGCGATTTCGGTCCGCATATCGCCGCCTCCATCGCCGGCAAGATGGCCGCCAAAAAATTTGCCTCGACCGATGACCACGCGGTCAAGGAGGCCTTGGCCGAAGCCATTGCCGAGGAATTGAAAGGCCGCGAAGACCGCTTCGATCCCCTGTCCGGCCCCAGGCCCTATATCGTGCTGTTTGTCGGCGTGAACGGCTCTGGCAAGACGACGACCTTGGGCAAGATTGCCGCCTCTTTGACCGCCAAAGGCGCGAAGGTCCTGATCGTGGCGGGGGACACTTTCCGCGCCGCTGCCGTGGAGCAGCTCAAGGTGTGGGCCGAACGCGCCAAAGCCGACTTTATGGGCCGCAAGACCGGCGCTGATGCGGCGGGTCTGGCCTATGATGCCACGGTGCGGGCGAAAGAAGAGGGCTATGATGTCGTGCTGATCGACACGGCGGGCCGCCTTCAGAACAAGCAACAGCTGATGGATGAGCTTTTGAAGATCGTCCGCGTCATCAAGAAGGTCGATCCGGACGCCCCGCATGAGACACTTCTGGTGCTCGATGCCACGGTCGGCCGCAATGCCCTCAGTCAGGAACAGATTTTCGGGCGTCAGGCCTTTGTATCGGGCCTTGTGATGACCAAGCTGGACGGCACGGCGCGCGGCGGCATCCTTGTCCCCATCGCCAAGGCTTCAGACGCGCCCATCAAGCTGATCGGGGTGGGCGAAGAGATCGACGACCTGCAACCGTTCCGCGCCAGTGCCTTCGCGCGTTCGATGGTCGGCCTTGAACCCCTCGGAGACTAGAGCGGAATGATTTCCACTGAAATCATTCCGCTCTATAATTTTGGTTTAACGCGCTTTTTATCCGAAAAGTGCGTCACACTTTTCGGAAAGCGCTTAAGATGATCGCCCCAAAGCCCGAACCGCGCATCGAAATCACCGAGACTCAGGCCGAAGCCCTGCCCGAAGCCATCGTGCCCGACGCCCCGGAACCGGCGGCGACCAACTGGACCAAGACAGCCATCGACTTTGGCCCCGTGGTCGGGTTCGGCATCAGCTTCTTTATCTTCCGCGCACTGAAGATCGGCGGCACGGATGCCACCGCGCCGATGATCTGGGCGACGGGTGTGCTGGTCGCCTTGTCGATTATCGCCTTCGTGGCCGCAATGATTATCGAAAAGCGCGTGGCGTGGATTCCGTTGGTGGCAACCCTGTTCGCCATTCCGATGGGTCTGATGACCATTTTCTTCCACGATCCGATCTTCATCAAGGTCAAGGTGACCGTCGTGTTTGCGTTGATCGGCAGCATTCTGGGTATCGCTGCGCTGATGAAGAAGTATCCGCTTAAGAGCATGGTAGGTGAAGCTCTGAAGCTGAAAGAGAGCGCGTGGCCCAAGCTGACGTGGATGTGGGTTGGCTTCTACATTGTGATGGCCATCGCCAATGAGATCGTCTGGCGTACACAGTCGGATGATGTTTGGGTGGTGTGGAAGATGGCCTCTGCGTTTGGCGGGCCCGTACTTTTTACGCTTCTTCTGATGCCCTTCCTTATGAAGAATATGCTGCCGGAAACGAACCCGTCCGCCTCCTGAAGACACTCCGTCAGTATGCGGATGGATTTGTCGTAATTCTGTTGTATAGTGATGCTTAGATAGCGTCGTTCAGCATGGGGACGGCGCATGAAGAAGCATAAGCGTAATCATTTCGAGGGTTCGGACTTGCTGGAAAATTCGCCGTCGCATCTTCTGCATCGGGTGCTGCAAATCGCCCTTGATATCTATACCGAAGAAACCGGCGACAGCGCCCTGACTCAGCGGCAATACGCCCTGCTTCTGGCGGCGGACACGGCGGAGGGCCTGACCCAGACCGATCTGGTCAAGGCTACCGGTATCGACCGCTCTACGCTTGCCGACATGGTGGCGCGTCTGATCGCCAAGGGGCTTCTGGCGCGTGAACGCTCAGTTACCGATGCGCGCGCCAATCTGGTGCGTCTGTCCGACGAAGGGCGCGCCGCCCTTAACGAGATCCGCCCCAAGGTCGAGGCGGCGGATGAGCGCATACTGTCCCTGTTGTCGCCGCCCAAGCGCGACAGTTTCCTCAAGCTTTTGCGCCGTATCGCCGCCGTGCGCGAAGAGGATACCGAAGAGGCACCGCGCAAGGTGAAGGGCGAGAAGAAGGCCGACAAGAAAAAGAAGGGCAAGAAGGCTGGCAAAAAGCACAAGGAGCCGTTGCCCTTTCCCGCGCTGAACGAAGGCGTCGCGGCGGAAAAGCAGGACGCCTGATCATACCTCCCCGTCGAGCCGGGGAGGGGGACCGCACGAGCCGTAGGCGAGATGCGGTGGTGGGGTAACTGGAACCCTACTTCTTGCTAAATCCGGATATTGAGCAGGCTGCCCGGACGCAGCATCCGCAGTTCCTCGGGCTTCGTGCCCTGCGCGATTTCCGCGGCCTTGAAGGTGGCTGGCGTGACCCCAGCCGGTTTCGGCGCGGGCTGATCGACGGACGCCGCCTGACCCGTGGCCTGACGGAAAAAGGCCTTCTGTGCAGATAAAGCGTCATTGAAACGCGCAGCGGTATCGGCAGCCGGTTTTTGGGCTGCGGCCGGGGTGGCGGCGCGACCGAGAAGCATTTG
>NZ_JAIXSV010000101.1 GCF_027484505.1 Asticcacaulis sp. | reverse complement strand
GCCCCCAAGAGGACCGTCCCGCCCGATTTCACACGCGCACTGACGACAGGCGGGACGTTACCGCTGCCCAGCCACACCAAAACCTGATCCTTCGACGGCAGGGTCGCGTCCACCCCGGCGGCCTCGAACGGCGTCTGCCAGGCGGCAGACACAGCGCGGAACCAACGCACGTCGGCGGCGTGGTCCGGCGCATACCGCACGCTGAGGACGGGCAGTTTCGTCGCCGACGCCTGAGCGGCGGGCATGGCCCCGGCGACGATGCGCCAGTCCACAGTGCGGCTGAGGATGGGGCGTTCGGCATCGACCCCTTGCAGGGTTTGCGGTACCACAATGGTCAGCTTGACCCCCGGCGGCAATTGCGCGTCGAGTTGCCGCAGACGGCTGCTCACTTCTCCCACCGCCCCCGGAGTGTCGCTTAAGCGCGGAAAGCCCGCTGTCAGCCAATGCGCCTCGGCGTCTTCCCCCACCGCCTGTTGCGCCGCCTTCGGATCAGCCCCCGGCACCACAGCCACATAGGGCTTATCACTGAGCGGTGCGGTCAGGACGGGCCGCGCCAGCAGCAGGGCCAGCACCGCAATCAGCAGCAGACGCACGATCAGCAGCGGCCATTCGCTGAACCGGATACGCTGGCGCGGTTTGGGGCGCGGATCGAGCCAGCGCAGGGCGGCAAAGACCACCGGGCGCAGCTCGTCGCGTCGCATCAGGTGGATGACCAGCGGCACAACCACGGCCAGCAGAGCTGCCAGACCTAACGGAAACAGGAGCGCGGGCATCAGGCCGTCTCCTTTCCTGATGTTTTTTGGCCGAACAACCGAAACAGCGGCGCGTCCACCGGCTCATCCAGCCAGTAATGCGTATGCCGCACCCCTGCCGCGAACAGCCGCGCCTCGAAAGCCTGACGGGCAGCGGCAAAGCGCTTGAGGAAGTCGGCGCGCAGGGCCTTGCCGTCACCCAGCACCTCGGCCCCGCCTTCCGGATCGTCGAAACGATAGCCACCCTGAAACGGAAAATTGCGCTCCTCGGCGGTCAGGGTCTGCACCATCAGCACGTCGCGCCCGGCCGCCGACAGCCGCGTCATCAGCTCGGCGCAGCCCTCGTCGAAGCCGTCGCTGAACACCATGACCATGTCCTGCGCGCGAATGCGTCCCCAGACCGGCGACAACTGCGTCACTGAGGGAAACCCACCGCCCGCTTTCAGCTTGAACAGTTCCAGCCGCAGCCGGTCGCGCGCCTTCAACCCCGCTGCGGCCTCGACGACGGCGACACCGCGATCGCTGAGGGTGATCAGGCCAAAGGCGTCCCCCTGACGCAGGGCCAGTTCGCCGACACAGGCGGCCATGGTCTTCGCGGCCTCAAGGCGGCTCCAATCGGGTTTCGCCGTATCGGTCTGGCCCATCGACGCCGACAGGTCGAGCACCATCCACACCCTAAGCGGGCTTTCGCGCTCGGATTCGCGCACGAAAAACTTATCCGAGCGCGCATAGAGCTTCCAGTCGATCTGACGCAGTTCGTCGCCCGACTCATAGGCGCGGTACTGCGCAAACTCCAGCCCCGCCCCGCGTGAGCGCGACGCGTGCAGCCCGATCCCCGACGCCCCGGACGCGCGGCGCGCGCTCAGGCGCAGGCCTTTTAGCCTGTGGCGCACCTCAGGAGGGATCGGGTCATACACCATGCGCTCAGAGCTTTACGGCGCTCAGAATAGCGGCCACGACCGTATCGGGGGCCACGCCCTCGGCCTCAGCAGCAAACGACATCAGCAGGCGGTGGCGCATGACGGGGGCGGCCAGCGCCATCACGTCTTCGCGGGTGGCTGCCAGCCGTCCCTGCAACAGGGCCCGCGCCTTGGCCGCCAGCACCAGAGACTGACCTGCGCGCGGCCCAGCCCCCCATTTGATATAGGTGTTGACGGCCTGCGGTGCGCCCTCACCCGGCCGCGTGGCGCGCACCAGCCGCGTGATCCAGCGTAGCAGGTCTTCGCCGACATGCACGTCGCGCACCAGTTTTTGCAGCACCAGCACGTCCTCAGCCCCCATCACCTTGGGCACCGCCCCACCGCCGGCACCGGTGGTTTGGCGCAGAATGTCGTGTTCTTCGGACTCCGTCGGGTAATCGACGCGGATATGCAGCAGGAAGCGATCAAGCTGCGCTTCGGGCAGCGGATAGGTCCCGGCCTGCTCCAGCGGATTCTGCGTCGCCAGTACGAAGAAGGGTGACGGCAAGGTATGCGTCACCCCGGCATAGGACACAGTGCGCTCCTGCATCGCCTCCAGCAGGGCGGCCTGCGTCTTGGGCGGCGTGCGGTTCAGCTCGTCCGCCAGCAGCAGGTTGGTAAAGACCGGCCCCGGCTGGAAACGGAAATGGCGGTGACCGGTGCCGTGATCCTCCTCCAGCAGTTCGGTCCCCAGAATATCGCTGGGCATCAGGTCGGGGGTGAACTGTACGCGGCGGAATTGCAGCTCCAGCGCCTGCCCCAGTGAGCGCACCAGAAGCGTCTTACCCAGCCCCGGCACGCCTTCCAGCAGGCAATGCCCGCCGGCCAGCAGCCCGATCAGGAGTTGTTCGACCACATCGGCCTGACCGACAATAGCCTGAGCGATGGCCTGACGCAGGTGACCCAGGCGGGCCAGCCTTTCCCTGATCTCGGTTTCACTGATCGACATATCTTAATCCCCATAATCGGGCCCCGGAGGCGAAGGCCGTCTGACGTCTCAGTTCGTCAAAGCATAAATCACAATATTGATGCCGAATTTGGTATTGTCTTCGGCCAGAAAGCGCTTGTTGCGCCAATCGTAGTCCCACTCGCAGCCATAGTCCTTGTTGGAATAGAGGACGCCCAGACGGCCATTGATCTCTATGCCTTTCAGATAGTCGTGCACCAGATCGTCGCCCCAGCCGTTCAGTTCAAACGCGGTATTGGGCGGGCCGTCGAACTGGAAAAAGCTCTTGTAGATGGCGTGCGTATTGGGCAGTTTTTTCAGCGCCTGCGGGCCAAAAATCGTTGCCATCTGCCGCTCGAACGACTTGGCGAACAGGCCGTCAATGTCGTGGTTGCAGTCATCGACAAAGACGAAGCCGCCATTTTTCACATAGGTCTCGAAATTGCGTCGCTCCGCCGGGCTGAAATCGACCAGCTTGTGCCCGGCCAGATAGCAGAAGGGCGCGCTGAGCATCTTCGGATCGGACAGGTCGATCACATGCTCCTTCGGATCGACGCGCAGGGTCGTGTAGTCGATCAGGGAGGTGATCAGATTGGCTGGCATCCGCTGATCGACGTCCCAGTCACCGGAGGCGTATTTCAGGCGCGTGAACCAGAAGTCGTAGCTGGCCGTCTGCGCCGGGCGTGCCAGCGCCGCCGCCAGCCCCCCGGCGAGCAGTGACAGAAACGCACCTCGCCCCATCCCTTCGCCCCGCGAGCGGGGAGAAGGTGGCGCAACGCGCCGGATAAGGGGTAATCTACGGTTCACACTTTGCTCGTCTGCTTGACGTTGGAAAGAAGCCCCTCACCCCGGCTGGACACCGCCCCCCTCTCCCCGTCTGGCTGCCGCCGAGGTCGGGAAGAGGGAGGTGGATTTTAGACGGCATCCGACAACGACGTGAAGGTAAAGTCACGCAGCTTCATCGCCGGGATCATCATCACGAACGGCGATTCATCGTCGCCGACGCGCACCGGTTTACCCAGCTCCTCGATATTGTTGAGCATGATGACCGGCGACTCGTTGAAGCGGAAGTTCTTGATCGGATACTTGATCTGGCCGTTTTCGATATAGAAGGTGCCATCGCGCGTCAGGCCGGTCAGCAAAACGGTCTGCGGATCAACCATACGGATATACCAGGTGCGGGTGACCAAAATCCCCTTCTGCGTCGATCGCACGAGATCCATGGTCGATTTGGTGCCGCCTTCCATAATCAGATTGCCCGGCGAGGCGTCGGCCGTCTTGCCCTGCTTCTGTGCCCAGTAGCGGGAATATTGCAGGCTGGCCACCTTGCCCTTTTCGATGATGGGCAGGCGTTTGCGCGGCAGGCCCTCGCCATCCCACGGCAGCACGGCGGCGTCCGGATGCGACGGGTCGGCATAGACGGTGACGCGCGGATCATAGACCTGCTCACCCAGCTTGTTGCCACCGCCCTTTTTCGACAGGAAGCTGCGGCCTTCATCGGCCGAGCGGGCGTCAAAAAAGTTCATCATGAACGAGATCAGGCCCGCCGAAGCGGCCGGTTCCATGATGACGGTATATTTGCCGGGCTCCAGCGCCTTGGCGTCGGCGGATTCGGCGGCCTTCTTCATGGCGATCTGGATTTCGGTGTCCGGCTTGAAGTCGGCAACGCTCTGAAGGTTGCGCGCGACCCAGCCCGAACCGCGACCGTCTTCGGTGCGCACCGTGCAGGTATAGTCCATCGAGGTCGATTTCTGATAGCCGAAATTGCCGTTGGAATTGGCAAAGGCCTGAAAACCCTGACCATCCGACAGGAAGCCCGCGGCAATCAGCTTGGCCTGCTTGCACGGGGTGATCGACTTGGCGGCCACCTCGGCGCGTTGTTCCGGGGTAACGGTCGCCGTCGCTTCGCTGAAGGTATTGGTCGGCGTGTAGGTCTGCTTGCCCACGGCCGGCATGAATTCCGGGTTTTCCGGGGCCAGCCTGGCCAGATCCTCGGCCCGGCGCACGACGCGCTCCAGCGAGGCGTCGTCAAAGGCATTGATGGTGGCGATGCCGACGCGCTTGCCGAAGGCCACCTGAACCCCCAGCTCGGTATTGGTGATGATGCCGCTGGTCGAGACGTTATTCAGCGCAAAGCGGATATTGCCGTTGATCGATCCCGACAGGGTGGCGGTACATTCGTCGGCCTTCGACAGCTTGATAACCTTGTCGAGAATGGCTTTGGCTTCGGCTTCGGTAAGGATGCCCATATCTGTAATCTCCCAATCCGCCGATTAACCGAGCGAACGCGCGGTGTTGATGACATTGATGCCGTTGAAACGGCTGGTGGAGGAGCCGTGCGACACCGCCGACACCTGACCCGGCTGCCCCTTGCCGTCGAAGAAGGAGCCACCCAGGCGATAATCGCTTTCGTCGCAGATCGCCGAACAGGCGTTCCAGAATTCCGGCGTGCGGATCTGATAGGCTACGTCCTCGATCATCTGGGTGATCTTGCCGTTCTTGATCTCATAGAAGAGTTGCCCGCCGAACTGCGCGTTATAGCGCTGCTGGTCGATCGAGAAGGAGCCATCGCCCACAATATAGATGCCGTTTTCGACGCCCTTGATCATATCGGCGACGCTGAGCTTTTTCTTGCCCGGCTCCAGCGAGATATTGGCCATGCGCTGGAATTGCACGGACGACCACGAGTCGGCGTAGCAGCAGCCGTCTGATTCCGTCTTACCCAGAATATGCGCCTGATCGCGGATGGCCTGATAATCGACCAGCTTGCCGTCGCGGATGATGTCCCACTTCTTGGTCTTGACGCCTTCGTCGTCGTAACCGACGAAGCCCAGTGAGCCGAACTGCGTCTTGTCGGCGACGATATTGACGTTTTCCGAGCCGTACTGGAACTTCGCTTCGCGCTTGTCGAGCGTCGCAAATGAGGTGCCGGCGTAGTTGGCCTCATAGCCCAGAACGCGGTCAAGCTCGGTCGGGTGGCCCACCGATTCGTGGATGGTCAGCCACATATGGCTGGGGTCGAGTACCAGATCGTACTTACCCGGCTTGACCGACGGCGCCTTCAGCTTTTCGCGCGCCTGTTTGGCGCCCGCGATCGCGTCTTCCTTCATATCATAGCTGAGGCCATAGCCGGTGACGCCCGCCGGGTCGGTGAACTTCTGCTTGGCGTCGCCGTCCAGATATTCGTAGCCCAGACCCATCGGCGCCGACAGGCCATCGCGCGTGCGGAACTTGCCCGATTCTTTATCAATAGCGGTCAGGGTCATCGGCACCCAGATGCGGTGCACGTCCTGATCGATATAGGAGCCGTCGGTCGAAGCAAAATATTTCTGCTCATTGACGAGGAACATCATCGAATTGACGTAGTCGGCCCCGGCCTTCAGCGCGGCGGTATTGACGTCGATCAGGCGCTCGGCCTTTTCCTTGATCGGCACCTCCATGCTGTTCTTTTTGATTGGAGTCTTCCACGACACCTCACCGACGCCCTTGACGGGGGCCAGCTTGACCGGAACGGTCTGGATTTTCGCATTGGCCTTGGCGACGGCCACGGCCTGCTTGGCGGCCCTGGCCACGGCTTCGGTGGTCATGTCATTCGTGGCCGCAAAGCCCCAGGCCCCATCGGCGATGACGCGGATGCCCACACCCAGCGACTCGGTATTCACGACATTTTCAACGCGATCTTCGCGCGTGATGACGAACTGGCGCAGATAGCGCCCGACGCGCACGTCGCAATAGCTGGCCCCGGAACCGGTCGCGGCGTTCAGACCGGCGTCGGCCAGCGTCTTCTTCACCTTGACGTCGATCGTCTCCTGAAGCACTTCGGCGGCGACGGCCCGCCCGTAAAGCGACGGCACGAGCAGGCTGCCCGCCGTCAGGCCGGTCATGGCCAGAAAGTTGCGTCTGTGCACGGCGTATCTCCTTAAAAGATGTCCGGAATGAAAGGATGTTCCGGAACGCCACGCGTCGCGCCCGCCCCGTTACGGCTGAGACGATCATCCCGTCAAAAAAGCGTCAAGTTGCTTTTTGGTAATAAAGGCCGATTGAAGATATTTTATACAGATTTTTAGTCCTCAACCCTACGCCGTCGAGGGAGGCTCAAAAAAACGGCAAGGCGACGTCACCTAATTCAGTCGTTTGGCCGAGAGCACCTTGACCGGGTTTTCGAGATTCTGCCCGTCCCAGCCACCCTCGATCTTCTTTTTGGTGATCTTGCCGTTGAGGATTTTCTTCACCACGTCCATGCCCGACACCACCTTGCCGAACGCGGCATAGCCCTGATTGTCGCCTTCCGGATCACGTCCGGCATCCATATAGGACATATCGCCGACCGAGATGGTGAACTGATTGCTGGCTGTACCCACGGCATAGCGGGCCGTCGAAATCGTCCCGTCGGCGTGCGACAGGCCGGTCTGAGAGGTCGGCTCGTGCGGAATCGGCTGATAACGGTGGCCCGCCGCTTCGACCTGAACAAACCCGCCCTTGCCCGACTTCATGGCGCGCCAGAACTGGGCGTCCGTCATCTTTCCGGAGTCCACATATTGCAGGAAGTTGGCCGTTGAAATCGGTGCGCGCTTGCCGTCCAACTCAACGACAATATCACCCTTAGTGGTTTGAATCAGCACGCGCACCGAGTCCGGCGGTACGGGCAAATCGCGATAAAGCGGCTTGGGCTTGGTCGGGGCTTTCGGCGCTTCGGTGTTTTCCGCAGGCTTTTGCTGTGCCGGAAAACAGCCTTGCAGGAGCGTCACTCCCATCAGTGCCGCCATACCGATCATCCATTGCCGCCGATGCGTCATGCTGTGCTCCCTGTCTCATGACAAAACTATCGGAAAGGAGCCGGACTTGGCAACCGGGTTGAACCAGACGATTCCGCTTTACCTTCGGGCAATCAGTGGTAACGCTTATATTCATAAGAGGAGCGCGCCATGATCCAGGGCCCCAAGCTCGATAGCCTGTTACCGCCTCTGTCGCCGGAGGACGTCGCCGGCATGGATGACGAACTGACGCGGCTGCGACGACTGATGGAGCGCGGAGAGTCGGCGGGTCTCGCCGGTGGCCCGATCCTGTTATGGTGGGGTGGCGTTCTGGGCGTGGGCCATCTGTGCCTGAGTCTGGCCTATGCCGGGCTTTTACCCGCCCTACCCTACGGGCTCATCTATTTTACGGCCGGCCTGATCGGCACGGTGGTTATCGCCGTGCGTGTGCGCAAGCACAGCCTGTTGTCCAACTGGCGCACCGAGGCCGTTTCGGCGGCCTGGCTGTTCGCAGCAGCCGGCATCTTTGTCTATTCAGTCGGCAATGTCGTCGCCGGTACCTATAATCCGGTGTCCAACATGGCCTTTCTGGCCATTGTCTTCGCCCTGATCAGCGCCGTGACCGGGGCCGCCTGCCGCCGCGACTGGATGCTGATCCCCTCCGCCGGATGGCTGCTGATGGCGGCCTTGAGCTTCATGTTTGGAGACAACAGCGCGCTGCGGACGCTGGTCTTTGCGCTGGCGTCGATTCTGCTGATGGGCGTGCCGGGCTGGGCCCTGACCGATCAGGCGCGTCAGGCCCGGCAGGTGAAACAGGCGCTGGGCTTGCGTCTCACCGGCTCTTGACTTTAAGTCTAATTTAAATTTATACACCCCTAACATTAATTTGTCAGAGGGGCTGTTCACACATGTCTGCACACAAATTACCGCTGGACCTGATCGGCATAGGCACGAAGGTCGCCGTCGTAGGGCTTATCGCCGGATTGGTGGTCGAAAAGGCCGCCCCCCTGAACGACATGCACCCGGACCCGTCCGTTCAGGTGTCGCTTCTGTCGATCAGCATGGTGCTGCCGTCCTTCTGGATCAGCCTTCTGGCTCCCATCTGCTATCTGTGGGCCCTGTGGTCGGCTTCGGATGTCTTTATGCGACTGCATAAGGGCGAAGGCTTTGGGGCTTCGGTCGTCAAGGGCCTGAAAGATGTCGGTTCAAACCTGATATACGGGGCCATCGCGGCGATCCTTATTATGCCGACCCTCACCGCGATGACCGAGGATCGCTTCCGCGGCGTGCGCTATGATTTCGCCATCGAGCCCCTGACTATCGGCCTGATCGGCCTGATGCTGTGGTTGATTACGCAGGCCGGTGAAAAGCTGCAAACCGATATGGAGAGCTTCGTATGAAGGCCCTTATTCTTAAAATCATGATCGGCCTGCCGATGGGGATCATGGTGCTGCTGATGGTCATTCAGTTGCCGAAACTGTGGGCGCATACCAGCCATCGGCCCGACATTTTCGGTCTGGCGCTGTTGCAGGGCGGCTTACCGCTGTTGCCCTATGGCTTCTTCGCTATTGCCCTGTGGTTCGCTGCCGACATGATCGCCCGCATTCGTCCGGTTACGCCGCTGGAGCCGGTTCTGTCCAAAGGGCTACGCCGCAGCGGGGCGGGGTTGGTCCTTGGCGGTCTGGCTATAGGGCTGAACGTCACACCTTGGGTATGGGGCGAGGTCTATAACAATACCGGCCGGCAGCCCGGCGTCGCAAATGACGTCCTGCTGACCCTGATCTTTGTCGCTCTGGGCCTGATCCTGCTTGGCCTAAGCCAGCGCATCCGTATGCTTCAGGCGGCGCGCGAGGCCCTGTCGGCGGAACTGGAGCAGTATGTCTGATATGCCGGTCAATGTAACGCTTGATGTGATGCTGGCGCGGCGCAAGATGCGCGCCAAGGATTTAGCGGCGCAGGTTGGCATCTCGGAAACCCAGATGTCGCTGCTGCGCACCGGCAAGGTGAAAGGGATGCGTTTTGATACCTTGTCGAAAATCTGTTTCCTGCTGGACTGTCAGCCGGGCGACATCATGGCATACCTCCCCGATGAGGCTGATCTGACGGCGAAGGGCGGCGACTGAGCGGGCCCGCCCCATTGCGGTCACGGAGTTAGGGCTTAAATGGCAGTTGAATAGGAGCCCCGCCATGTTCAAATCCGTTTGTCTCGCTGCGCTGGTCCTGAGCGCGCCCGCGGCCTTCGCGCAGGAGACGATCAGCGAAGGCAGCACCGTCAAGGACGGCGACGAGTGGATCACCGACGTGGTGGTGACCGCCCGCCTGCCCGGCCCGGCCCTGTGGCGCGTGCGCAAGGGCGACAGCGAGGTCTATGTGCTGGGGGCCATGCCCGTGATGACCAAGCGCATACCGTGGGATTCCAAACGCGTCGAGCGGGTCATCGGCCTGTCGAATGTGCTGCTCACCGCGCCCGAAGCCAAAGGTGGGCTGATCGGCGGTGCGCGGCTTCTGATGGACCGCCGCCTGCCGCTGGGCAAAAAGCTGGATGAGGTCTTGCCGGCCGATCTGTCGAAGCGTTTCTATACGCTGGCCGATGCCTACGGTCTGGACCGCGAAAAGTACAAGAAACTATCGCCCATCTGGGCGGCGGCCACCCTGCGCGAAGACATTTATGATAAGACGGGGATTGCCACGCGCGACCCGGAAAAGACGCTGCTGCGTTTCGCCAAGGCCCAGAAGCTGAAAACCAAGCCATCAGGCAGTTTCTCCGTAGCCAAGACGCTGGGGCGCATCGACGATTTTAGCGCGCAGCAACAGGCGCATTGCGTCGCCGCCACGCTGGATGAAATCGACTTCGCCGTAAAGAACGCCCGCGCCGCCACCGAAGCCTGGGCCACTGGCGACCTCAAGGCCGTGCAGCGTTTGTCACCGGATTCCGCCCTTCTGGCCTGCCTCGAAGGCGCGCCTTCGACCAAGGCCATGCTGGGGCAATCGGTCGAACAGACAGTGGGCGCGATCAACAACGCCTTAGAAACGCCAGGCAAGTCCCTGATTGTGCTCCCTTTATCGGCGCTTCTCATCCCGGGCGGCGCTTTGCAACAACTGGAGCAGCAGGGCGCGACCGTAACCACGCCCGCGCTTTAGATCGGTACGACTTCACGATTTCCCTCCTCCCCATTGTATGGGGAGGTGCCGAGTTTACGAGGCGGAGGGGTATACCCCTGCCGAAAAGATACCCCTCCGGCGGGACTTCGCCCGCCACCTCCCCACAGGTGGGGAGGAGGAAGAGTAGCCGCGTGAAACGGTAGCCCGGCTCAAAAACGTCATATGAATGTCATTGGACCCCGCCCTTGCCGAGCCCTAAACTGACCCTATGAAACTGCTGCCCCTCCTCGCTGCCGCCCTGCTTGTCGCCGCGCCCGCTTCTGCCGACCCGCTGCGCCTGATGAGCTACAATATCCGCTACGCCAATCCGCAGGACGTGCCGCCGTGGCCGGAGCGCGGCCCGCGCATGGCGGCGCAGATCAGCTTCCTCGCGCCCGACGTGCTCGGTGTACAGGAGGCCCTGCTGCCGATGGTCGATGACCTGTCGCAAGCCCTTGGAGACTATGACCATTACGGTGTCGGCCGGGATGACGGGGCCAAGGCCGGCGAAAGCACGACCGTCTTCTGGCGTCGCGACCGTTTCGAGAAGGTCTCAGCAGCGACGCAATGGTGCGGTCAGACGCCCGATACGCCGTCCAAGGACGCCGATGCCGCCCTGCCGCGCACCTTCACGCGCCTGATTTTGAAGGATAAACGCGGCGGTCAGGTCTTTGATGTGCGCAACGCCCATTTTGACCATGTCGGCGTCAAGGCGCGTGAAAACTGTGCGGCGCAGATTCTGAGCCTGCCGACGGTGCCGGGCGCGCACCTGATCGTACTGGGCGATTTCAACACCGGTATGGACAGCGCGCCCTATAAGCGCTTCACCGCCGAAACCAGCCCGCTGAAAGACAGCCGTGTGGTCAGCGCCCGCCGCTTTGGCCCGACCGGCACCTTCAACGGCTTTGATATCCGTCAGACGGATGGCGAAGCTATCGACCATATTTTTGTGGATCGGGCGTTGACGGTTAAGAGCTTCGCCACCCTGACCGACAGCTTTTCGGGCAAGGTCATTTCCGATCACTTCCCCATCGTGGCCGATATCGAGCTGAAATAAGGGTTATAAGGGGACCACAGATGACACAGATAGGCACTTCGCACCTGTGGGTGGCAACCGAAGCGCTTTGCCCCAAATGCCTTAATCTGTGCCATCTGTGAAATCTGTGGTTTGACCTTCTCGTATCACCTCAAGCCCGGCGAAAAAATTTCACACGAATCCGCTTCGCCGCTTCTTGACTCTCCGCGGTCGCAACCCTAACTCAGGGGCGCGTTAGCACTCAGGCATACTGAGTGCTAACATTCATCTGAATAACATCGGAGACATCATATGAGCTTTCGTCCGCTGGGCGACCGCGTTCTCGTGAAGCGCGTTGAAGAAGAAGCCAAGACCAAGGGCGGGATCATCATCCCTGATACGGCCAAGGAAAAGCCGCAAGAAGGCGAAGTCGTCGCTGTCGGGCCGGGCGCCCGCAACGAAAAGGGCGAGCAAGTCGCTCTGGACGTCAAGGTCGGCGACCGCATTCTGTTCGGTAAGTGGGGCGGCACCGAGGTCAAGCTTGATGGCGAAGACCTGCTGATCCTCAAAGAATCCGACATCCTGGGTGTGGTTGAGCGTTAATCCGCTCTGCCCCCCCTATCCCGATAATACGCAACCAAAGGAACACCCGAAATGGCTGCTAAAGACGTACTGTTTTCCTCGGACGCGCGCGACAAGATCCTGCGCGGCGTCAACATCCTCGCCAATGCCGTGAAGGTCACGCTTGGCCCCAAGGGCCGCAACGTCATCCTCGAAAAGTCCTTCGGCGCACCGCGTTCGACCAAGGACGGCGTGTCGGTCGCCAAGGAAATCGAACTGGCCGATAAGTTCGAAAACCTGGGCGCGCAACTGATCCGCGAAGTCGCTTCCAAGACCAACGACAAGGCCGGTGACGGCACCACGACCGCCACGGTTCTGGCTCAGGCCATCGCCGTTGAAGGTCTGAAGTCGGTGTCTTCGGGCCGCAACCCGATGGACCTGAAGCGCGGTATCGACAAGGCCGTGGCCGTGGCCATCGCCGAAATCAAGGCGTCGTCCAAACCCGTCACCTCGAACTCGGAAATCGCTCAGGTCGGCACCATCTCGGCCAATGGCGACACCGAAGTCGGTCAGATGATCGCTGACGCCATGGCCAAGGTCGGCAACGAAGGCGTCATCACCGTCGAAGAAGCCAAGACCGCCGAAACCGAGCTGGACGTCGTCGAAGGCATGCAGTTCGACCGCGGCTACCTGTCGCCCTACTTCGTCACCAACCCGGACAAGATGGAAGCGGTCCTCGAAGACCCGTACATCCTGATCTTCGACAAGAAGATCTCGACCCTGCAACCCATCCTGCCGATCCTTGAAGCCGTGGTTCAGTCGGGCCGCCCGCTGCTGATCATCGCCGAAGACGTCGAAGGCGAGGCTCTGGCTACGCTCGTCGTCAACCGCCTGCGTGGCGGCCTGCGCGTCGCCGCCGTGAAGGCTCCGGGCTTCGGCGACCGCCGCAAGGCCATGCTGGAAGACATCGCCATCCTGACCGCCGGTCAGGTGATCTCCGAAGACATCGGCATCAAGCTTGAGACCGTGACCCTCGACATGCTGGGCCGCGCCAAGAAGGTGACGATCACCAAGGAAACCACCACCGTGGTGGATGGCGTCGGTGAAAAGGCAGAGATCGAAGGCCGCGTGGCTCAGATCAAGCAACAGATCGAAGAAACCACCTCGGACTACGACAAGGAAAAGCTGCAAGAGCGTCTGGCCAAGCTGGCCGGCGGCGTTGCGGTCATCCGCGTCGGCGGCTCGACCGAAGTCGAAGTGAAGGAAAAGAAGGACCGCGTCGATGACGCCCTGAACGCGACCCGCGCGGCCGTGGACGAAGGTATCGTTCCGGGCGGTGGTACGGCTCTGCTTAAGGCGTCGAAGAAGCTGGCCGACCTGACCGGCGACAATGACGACCAGACCGCCGGTATCGCCATCGTGCGCAAGGCCCTGCAAGCTCCGATCCGTCAGATCTCGGAAAACGCAGGCGTCGAAGGCTCGATCGTCGTCGGCAAGGTGCTGGAATCGAACGATGCCAACTTCGGCTTCAACGCTCAGACCGAAAAGTACGTGGACCTGGTGGCCGATGGCGTCATCGACCCGGCCAAGGTTGTGCGTACCGCTCTGCAAGACGCGGCTTCGGTGTCGGGCCTGCTGATCACGACGGAAGCCGCCGTGGTCGAAAGCCCGAAGAAGGAAGCGGCCCCGGCTATGCCCGGCGGCGGCATGGGCGGCATGGGCGGTATGGATTTCTAATTTGGCTCACGTCCCGATCCTGCGGATCGGGACGTGGAAAAAAGTACATAGCGAGAAAATTTTGCTGGGGTCGGCCCGTCGCAAAATTTCCGAGTCCAATGTGGAAAGAGCGGGTCTCACGACCCGCTCTTTTTTACATCACTTCGCTGTAAATCCAGACCTGCTGCCGGTTTTCATATGGCGGATCAAAGTCATCGTCGCGCCAGTAGGTGCTGTAGCCTTGCTCCCTGAAGCCTGCGGGTACTTTCAAGCCGTAGGACTTCATCAGACTGCGCGAGGTCGGTAGGGGCGTCCATAGATCATTCGCATCAGAACGGATCGCGAAAGCCGCCCAATAGTCCTGATCGAAAAACACATCTACGCTGCTGCGAAACAGGTCTGGATAAGAAATTATCGCCGTTACCCGTGCGTGTTGGAGGTGTTCAGGTTTGCTGGATTGCATCTTTGCGGCCGCGCGCAGGATAAGCTCTATATAACGGCGCTGGGTATGCAGCGAGGATCGAGGCGGATTGATCAGCCCGCTCCAGACAGGCGTTTTCCAGTTATGAAATCCCCGTCCACGCGGTGTTGCCTCCGGCCATTCATCGGCAAGCGTTTCCGACCACACCTTCATGTTTCGCATCATCGTCTTTGTTCGACGCTGACGGCGATACAGAATATCGGAGATGTATCGTTTGGTCATAAGCGTCTTCCATGCCCCACTATACTGAAATAATATCTTATACCTCCCCAACGTGTTGGGGGGACCGCACGAGCCGCCAAAGGCGGTGAGATGCGGTGGTGGGGGGCTTATCTTTTTGAAAAACGCGCCGCTCTTTCCAGAGCCAGCAACCTCACCCTATCAGCAACGCCATCAGCATCCCGGTACACATCGGCGGCAGCCAGGCGGCAAACCTCAAGCCCTTGCGACCGTAACCATGCATCGCGCGCAGCATCTTTTTCCACCCGTTCATTCAGACTGTGCAACGTGCCGTCCACTTCAACAGCCAGACGTGCCTTGAAACAATAAAAATCAAGGATGTACGGCCCTATCGCAAACTGGCGCTTGAAGATCAGGCCATCGCTGCGGTGCTTCAAGCGTTCCCACAGCAACCATTCCGGCGTGGTCAGCACTTTGCGCATCTATCGCGCCAGTGCGGTTTTGCGGCGAATGTCGGTCATGTTGCCCCCAAAGATACCCCACCACCACATCTTGCCCGCTATGCGGGCTCGTGTGGTCCCCCTCCCCAGCAAGCTGGGGAGGTGTAAGAGACGTTACGCTATCCTCGTCTAATTCCCCAGGGCCATAAAGTCATAGACATTGGCCGGGCGGGTAACCACGATCGAGATTTTCTCTTCGAAAATCTGGATTTCACCGCGCGCGACGGGGTGATTGTTGGCCAGTATCCACACCTCATCGTGCTCACGTGCATCCAGCGGGATCACCGCGCCGCGGCCCATGCGCAGAAGTTGCTGCATCGGCAGGACGGAACGCCCCAGAAGCACTGAGATTTCCACCGGTACGGAATTGACCTGAGACGACACGCTCGACTTGATCCCTTGAATGCCCATATAGGGAGGAGTCCTACCCCATCCGCCGCAGAATGGCCGAACATGCTGAACGACAGGTTAAGCCCCGCAGATTCCGATGACACTCCGTCCGATTTTGTGTCGCCGGACTTTTTCCTGAAAGACCCGGAAAACGGTCTGCCGGAATGGCGCATGTCTGCGGGTCAGGTGCCCTATCCCGACGCCGTGGCCGCGATGGAGGCCCGCGTCGAAGCCATCCTCAAGGGCGAGGCGCGCGAGCTGATCTGGCTGATCGAGCACCCGCCGCTTTACACGGCCGGTGTATCGGCCAAGCGCGAAGACCTGCTGGAGCCTGAGCGTTTCGAGGTGTTCGACAGCGCACGCGGTGGGCAATTCACCTATCACGGCCCCGGCCAGCGGGTGATCTATGTGATGCTGGACCTCAACCGGCGCACCAAAGACATCCGCGCTTTTATCAAGGCGCTGGAAGGCTGGATCATCGGCACCCTGTGGCAGTTCAATGTCGAAGGCCATATCCGCGACGGGCGCGTTGGCGTGTGGGTCGAACGCCGCGATAAGGGCATCACACCGGTTCCCGAAGATAAAATAGCCGCCATCGGCATCAAGCTGCGCCGCTGGGTCAGTTTTCACGGTATCAGCCTGAATGTCGAACCGGACCTCAGCCATTTCAATGGCATAGTGCCGTGCGGCATCTCGGAACACGGCGTGACCAGCCTGATTGATCTGGGCCTGCCGGTAACGATGGATGAGGTGGACTACGCCCTGCGTCAGGAATTTATCACGCGCTTCGGGCTGGTTGATCTGGCCGAATAAGCGTCAAACAGTCTCAATGGGCTCGGCAAACCGCGTGGAACGGCCGTATCTGTTTGCCCCTCGTTCGCCGGGCATCGCGCCTAAGTCAATGGCGGCCCACAGCAGCACCAGCGCCCCGACAAAGTCGAGGAAGTTATCCGGGCGCGGCCACACCATCATAAACGCAATCAGGATCACCGCCGCCCACCAACCGGAGCGCCCCCGGTCGTGTAGGCGCTTCGACAGCACGCACGCGGCACAAAACAGCAGCGCCGGATAGACCACCCACCCGGTCAGCACACGTGGTGCACCGGTAATGGCCGAGTCATAGATCATGAACAGCCCGACCAGCACGGCCAGAGCGATCAGAAACGGCGTCTGACGCACCCGTCCGGTGGACGAAAAGAACAGTTCGGTCCAGTCGATTTTCTGGTTCATGACCCATCCCACGAAAAAAGCGGGAACAGAAAGTCCCCGCCTCTTCGCTTAACACCGTCAACCGCTTGAGAAAAGACGCTTATCTGAGGCAGCGCTGCTTTTCTGCCGCAGCTATTGCATCAGGCGCACGACGCTCAGCTTGCCGCCGATGATGTTAAATGCCTGAATCAACTCATTCGCACTCTGGGCATCGAAATAGTGCTGGGCATCCGTGGCGCAGGATTTCAGTGCGCTCAGCGCCGTGGGGTCCGTCACCCCAAGGCCGATAACGAAGATTTCGATATTCTTGCCCTTGGCGTATTTACACACATTATCTTGTGCCGTGTAGGTCGGTGCGATCAGTGTGGTGTTGATCGTGGGCGGATTACCGTTCTTTGCCGATACCGTTTGACCGGAAGAGTTCGTATAAAGCGTATTGGCCCCATCCGTCATCAGAACAATGACTTTCTTCGGTTCCTTGTTCTTGGCATCATAGGCTTGCCCTTCCTTGAAGGGCGCGGGCGGCGAGAGCGTATTGACGCCCCAATGCAAACCGCCAGGAATAAAAGTATCTGGTTTATAGTTACCTATTTTATTGACCAGCCCCTTGATAGAATTGGTCACCACAGTCTTGTCATTGGTCAGCGGCTGTATAGGCATTGGGCAGTTCTGCGCCGTTTCAAGGACACCTGTATAGGCTGTCAGCGGATCAGGCATGACGAGCAATTTGGTCTTGGAATCGACCTGATGACGCACGCAGCCATACCACTTGTAGTAGGTGGGTTGAGGATTAGTACAGGATATGTAAGGTGTGATGGGCTCATCCGTACAAACCTCACCTTTCTTACATGGATAGGTGTACGGAACACCATCCCTTAGATCGCTACAGGTAGTCGTATATCCGCCCTTACAAACTCTCTTCGTTTTGATCTCTGTACAGGTCTTAGCCGCTGCAGGCACCGTATAATCGCCACCAACCGAAACCCAGGGCTGATTGCGATTGGCCACACCGACATTGACATAGTTGGCATAGGGCACGATGGCAACTTTAACATAGTCCTTGTTAGCGTCCGTCATGATCGTGTTGACAAGGTTGGTCGCCGCAGTCTTCAGCACATCCAGTCTAGACTTGGACCCATCCAGAAGCTCACCCATCGAATCGGTATTATCGAGCACCAGCGACAGCTCCAGCGTGCCATTGGCCGCCTGAATGGTCTTGCTGAGCACCTGATAAGGCATCTCCTTGATGTTCACGACGCCCAGAAGAAAGGTTTTATAGCTCCCCTTGGCCGTCACATAGTAGGTGCGCGTCGCCGTGTCATACTGGAACTGGTCTATGGCTACCTTGTCCGGATTGTCGCCCAGTTCCTTATTGAGGCGTAAGGTCGCTGCCGTCTTGGCCTGCTCAACCGTAGACGGACGCAGGATCGCCACGGCCAGGGTCGCCGCGTCCAGCGCATCCTGCGCCTTGGCCCGACGGGAAATGACGGTCGAAAAGTCCAGCGCGCCGGCCATGGCCGCCGTCAGCAGAAAGAAAAACAGACCGAACATAACGGCCGTGTTGCCACGGCGATCGCGGAAGAAGTCAGGCAGGCGCATGGGGGTATCCGTGTCTCTGTTCGGTTTGGCACCTGCAATTTACGCGCCAAAGCTTAAGATTCACTCTATTGCAAAACCCTGTCATGTCGCACAAGGAAAAGCTTGGAAGCACCTGAAACAAATCAGGAAATATCACTTTACTTCGTCAGGCGCGTGCTCTGGATCGAGTAGAAGACCTTAGCCAGAGTCGAGGTCAACTGGCTGGCGGCCGTGACATCATAGAAGTATTCCGGACGGCTGGCGCAGGATCTGAGCATGTCGGAGTTCCCCTCCATGACGCGGATCGTATAGACGGTGATCCCCAGATCCTTCGCCGCCTGACAGGCCAGCAGTGTTCGGGCATTGATCGAAGACGCCGAGGTGGTCCACCGGTTCTGTGTGTTTTCACCGTCGGTAATGACGATCATGTACTTGTAGTTGGTCTTGTCACTGTAGGCCTTGGCCGTATTGAACGGCAGTTCCGGCGACAAAAGCTCCATACCCCACTGCACACCGATAGTGATATTGGTATTGCCGGCCGGTGTCAGCTTCTGGGCATGGGCACGCACAGCGGCAATATCCGTGGTCAGCCCCATCACCGGCAAAAGGTTGTTGGTGGCGCATTTGGCCGCCGGATAAAGCGTGTCAGCATTGGAAGCTATGGGGGATTGGCCCGACACATCATAGGGTTGCTTGCGGTCGATGACACAGCCGTTCCAGCTATCGGTGCCGACGCCCAAAAGGTCCGAATTGGCCGTAATGGTGGTGTTGTCCTTGATGGTCGTCGTCGATCCTGAGCCATAGCCCCCGGCGCTGGTCGGCGTCGCGGTGATCGTGCCCGTATACTGCGCATAATTGTTATTGGGGCGATCATAATAGGCCCCCCAAGGCCACGCCGTGGAATTGCTGGTGTTGTTCGTGCGCGCCCAGGTCGTGGCGGCATAGTAGTCGGTCCGCGACACAACCGTGTAATTACAACTGTTGTAGTAATAGTACCCGGCCCAGCAAGACCCGTTGTTTTGCGAATAATAGGAGGTCACAAACACTCGATAGGTGCCACCGCTGGTCGTGTAGGCATAGATTCGGGCATTGGCTTTACAGGCAGCCACATCCGCCGCGCCGCTACACATCAGATCGCGCGTCGTCCCCGCGGAGGTACAGCGATCCGCCGTCATGCTGCTGCCCGTGCAGCTATAGGTATAGGGCGTCTCGCCAAACTCTCCGGCGATGCCACCGGCCGGAACCCCTTGAATATTGACCTGAGTATCAAAGGGCACGATACCCACCCGAGCATCCCACACATTCTGGCCATTGACCAGCAACGAAGCCAGCACACTGTCCACCGCGGCCTTAAGGTTGGTCATGCGCGAGTCCCGCGACATGGACCCCGTCGAGTCGAGCACCAGAGCGATTTCGGACTTGCGCATTTCGGCTTCGGCGGTAGAGGTTGCGCCGATGCTGAGCGTTTTGATGCCCATCATGCTCAGAAAGGTCGTGTTGATCTGCGCCCTGGCCGTATAAATCGCCGTTTTGTGCGAACCACTCGTTTCGAACGTCAGGCCTTTGGAGGTCGGTGTAATGCCGCTGTCTGTCAGGTTGAGATTGAACACGGTATCAGCGGCAGCCTTGGCGGCGGTTTCGTCCTTGGCCATCAAGGCCCCACGCAGCGCCGCAGCATCGGCTGCGTCCTGCAGCCGGTTGCTCTGCTCGTTAGCCAGGCTGAACTCGACCCCGCCCCCGGCGGCCGCCACTACAGTGGCCGCAAGCAGACCAAAAACAATCAGGGTGTTGCCGCGGGCATTACTCCAGAAACCCGCCCTCTGCACCTGACCGCGGATTTGGCGCAGACGACCGCGGGATTGCTTCAACATGTCTTTTCTGCCCCAAAGGATACACAGTCAGGCAATTATTATAAGAAACACATTAATGACCGAGAAAGAAGCATCGCTAATGCGCCGTTAAGCTCAATACGTGTTTACCGTAAACGGCGGGAAGCCTTACGACGTTTTTTCGCTCCCCAGCCCAAGGCCTTCGCACAGGACCCGAATATCCGGGCTCAACGGTGCCTCCCAGCGACGGCGACCGCCATCGGGATGCGGAAACTCTATGGCGCGGGCATGCAGCATCAGGCGCGGCACGCGCAGACCATCCAGACTGAGCGCGCCGCCGTAGCGGACATCCCCGGCAATGGGGCAGCCCAGATGCGCCATGTGCACGCGGATCTGATGCATCCGGCCCGTAAACGGCTCACATTGCACCAGCGCCGAGGTATCGGTGCGGCCGAGCACGCGATAGGTGGTGCGGGCGGTCATCGCATCGGGATGGTCGGGGGCGCAGACGCGACTATAGGCTTCGCGCCCGATCTCTTCACGACGCAGAGGCACGTCGATGACGCCTTCGTCCTTCAGATTATGTGGATTGGCGACGATGCAGACATAGGTCTTGTGCACATCGCGGGCGGCTATGGCATTGCCGACAAAGGCCGCTGAGGTGCGCGTCCTGGCTGCCAGAATAATGCCCGACGTGTCGCGGTCCAGCCGGTGCAGCAGGCGCGGCTTGTTACCGTTCGAGCGGGCAAAAGCCCACAGCATGTCATCGAGATTATGGAAGTTGCCGCGCCCGCCCTGTGACGACAGGTTGGACGGCTTGTTGAAGCCCATAATCACCCCGTCTTCGTGGATCAGCATGGACTTCACCCACACAATCTCTTCGTCGGACAGTTTCAGCGGACGGTCGATGGCCTTCGGGTTTTTGGGAGTCTGGGTCGGGCGGGCCCAACCTTTGGATTCGCGCTCGGCAATGGCGGCCTTGTGCTGCGGCGACTGACGCGAGGCCTTTTTACGGTTGAGCTTGTCCTGCTTTTTCGGGGTCATGCGCGGCTCATACTATAGCCGTGTGCGCTTGCCCATAGGCCTTTCAGTCTTCGCGTCGTTTGCCCGCCCCGCGACGGCCCACAAAGCCGGAGCCGCTCAGCGCGCCGAACAGGGCCACCAAAACGATGAGCGCCCCCAGCGCAAAGGCGGCCCAGACGGCCAGCCATTGTCCACTGATGCCGATATTCAAGGCGCGCAACACCTTTCCGGCCTCATAGGGCGCATAGAGGGCCAGTACCACCACAGCCGCAAAGACGGCAGCGATGATCCCCGCCCCTATCTTCAAAATCCGCACGACCTGGCTCATCCGTCACCTCACTGTGGAGAGACGAGCCTATAGCCTCTCGTTAGCGATGACCAGCCATACGCACGGGTCCCACCGGACGGCGCAGGGATTGCCGCAGAGGCTGCACTGACGGCTGCGCCAGCAGGTAAAACAACACGAAGATACCCGCGCCCAGAGCCAGCAACTGCCACCAGCCGGACCGGTTCAGGTCGTGCAGACGGCGGGTGGTAACCGCTATATAGGGGACCAGCAGGACTATCGGCGCGATATACAGCCAGCTCAGCCCAAAGGCCCCATCCACAAGGGCGGCGGCGCAATAGACGCCGACAAACAGCAGCAGGAAGCCGCCATATTCGCCGCGCGAGGCCCGGCCTTTGAAGTCAAAAGCGCGGGCAAAACCACTGCGCACCGCCGCCTCAAAGCCTGCCGTGCGGTGCGGCGCGCCAAAGCGGTTCGGGCCTGAGGGATGAATGACAAACGGCAAAAAGGCCGGTGCTATCCACAGCAGCAGAACGGCCAGTTGTTGCAGGGTTTCCGGTGACATATCGCGTCTCCTTCATGAAGCTGACGCACAGTCTGGAGGGCAAATGGGCCGGAAATGGGGAGCGATTATCACAGAGCTGAGAGGGGACTGTGACCTGAAGGCTTAAAACACAGACTCCGGTTCCGCCTGTCGCTTTTGCCCCGGCAAGGCCCACAGGATGATTAGCGGCAGAACACCCAGCAATGTCGGCAAAAGCAACCACCATAACCCGCTGCGGCCTATGTCGTGAAGGCGACGCACGCCCACTGAAAGCATTGGCACGGCGATCAGAGCATAAACGACATACCCCAGCACCGGATTGTAGCCTTTGGCCAGATAGCCGACGGGCAGTAGCACCGTGAAATAGACCAGAGAAAACCACCAGAATTGCGAGCGGGTGGCGCGACCTGTGAAATTCAGCCCGCGCACCAGTGCCGTCACGACACCGCTGCCGAGGCTTAACCGTCCATGCGGCGGGGCTCCGAAACGAAGGGCATCGGCAGGTTTTTTGAGGTTAAACCAGACGATCGCCAAAGCGGACGGCAGCACAGAAACCGCCGCAAGATAAAGGTAAGACTCTCCCCCCAGATCGTACATCACTCCCCCCTTTGCTGCTGTTTCTTTTCCCGCAATTGTGCCCAGTATTCAAGTCTTTGCCGGGTCTTGCCCTCGTGCCCCTCGCCTTTCGGGTCATAGAAGCGGGGCCTTGACATACCGTCCGGAAAATAGTTCTGCCCCGAAAAGCCATCTGGGTCATCCGGGTCGTAGATATAGCCTTCGCCATAGCCCAGTTGCTTCATCAATTTGGTCGGGGCGTTGCGGATGACTTCGGGCGGGTCCAGAGTCGCGGTTTCCTTCGCTGCCTTCATCGCCGCCTTGAAGGCCGTATAGACGGCGTTCGATTTGGGCGCCGAGGCCATATGGACAAGGGCCTGAGCAATGGCCAGTTCGCCTTCCGGAGAGCCCAGCACCTCATAGGTTTCGCGCGCAGCATTGGTCATGATCAGCGACATGGGATCAGCATTGCCGATGTCTTCAGAAGCCATGCGCTGCATCCGTCGCACGATGTACAGCGGGTCTTCGCCCCCCTGAAGCATGCGCGCGAACCAGTAGAGCGCCGCATCGGGGTCGGAACCCCGCACCGACTTATGCAGGGCCGAGATCAGGTTGTAGTGGCCTTCGCGGTCCTTGTCATAATTGGGCCGACGCTTTTGCAGGTTTTGCAGCAGGGCGTCGCTGTTCAGCGGGGCCTCAAACCCCATCGAGGCCAAAGACTCGATCAGGGTCAGCAGATAGCGTCCGTCGCCATCGGCCAGGCCTTTCAGCGTCTCCTTCGCCTCGTCCGTCAGCGGCAAGGCGTGCCCCAGATGCGTTTCGGCGCGGGCAATGAGCTTGTCCATCGCCTCGTCATCGAGGCGTTTCAGCACAAAGACCTGACAGCGCGACAAAAGCGCGCCGTTCAGCTCAAACGACGGGTTTTCCGTCGTCGCCCCGATCAGGGTGACCACGCCGGCTTCGACATAGGGCAGGAAGCTGTCCTGCTGAGCGCGGTTAAAGCGATGGATTTCATCAACAAACAGGACGCTGCGCACCCCCTGATTGCGGCGGGCCTGCGCGTATTCAAAGGCCTTTTTCAGATCGGCCACACCGGAAAAAACAGCCGAAATCTGCTGGAACTCATAGCCGACACTGGCGGCCAGCAACCGCGCAATGGTCGTCTTGCCAACGCCCGGCGGCCCCCACAGGATCAGCGACGGCAAAAACCCGCGATCGACAGCGCGCGCAATGGCCCCGCCTTCGCCCAGCAGATGGTCCTGCCCCACAATCTCGGACAGGGCCTGCGGCCGCAAACGCTCAGCCAGCGGCTTGAACCCTTCGGGGGCGGCGGTCAGGGTGGGAGCGGACGGCGTCAGGCCAGCCGCCTGAAACAGGTCATGGGGCGCAGAAGACATGGAACATGTATAGAACATGTTACCCGGACAGGAAAAGCCGTGAAATGGTGTGTCGTCGGGTTTTTTCCGGGACTTAGACCGTCTTCTCCTCCCTGTCGCGTCAGCGATGGGGAGGAAACGTTAACCCGACTTCTTATACGGCGTGCCGTCGGGCCATTTGCCAATGCGGGCGGCGCGTTGTTCGCGCATCTGAGACTGTTTGTCGGCCCAGCCTTTTGACCACTCACCGTGCGGAGAGGCTGAAGGCGTTGCCTCTGGTTTCGCTTCTTCTGTCCGTTCAGGGGCCAACGCCCCTCCGTTCACGGGGCTGTCTATCTCCTCCCCTGTAAGCCCGTCAGGGCGCGACGGGGGCGGTGGATCGGCGCGAGAGCGACGAGACGGAGGGGGCGTTTCGACCGGAGTTACCTCCTTGACCGGCTTCGGTTTCGCCTTCAGCAGCGGCGTGTAAATGGCGCGAAGCATCCGCTCGACGGCCATGATGGCACGGGCCGTGCGACCAATCTCGATAGCCGTGGTGGGGCGCGGCGCGGTTTCGAGCGCGGTCAGAATCTGATCCGCGAGGCGCATCAGGCGGTCATAGGCAGCGGTGTGGGCGGCGGGGATGTGAGAGGCAATCTGTGTCATGGGCTCAGCATGACAGAGGTTTCTGCGGCGGGGATAGATTGTGAGAAAACGCGCTTAAGCAATTGAAATTGTGTGTATCTGAGCGGGGATAGATTTTTTTGCCACGGATAGAGACGGATGGCGGGCTTCGCCCGCCTGACACAGTGGTCCGTGCTCCGACCCTCTCAAATGCACCATGGACATCCGTGTCTATCCGTGGCTGAAATCGTGCCGTCCGGACTCACGCCTTGGTAAACAGGCGTACGCCAAAGACCGGCCCTGCGGACTTGCCTTCCTGCGGATTGAACTTGACCGTGACCTTGGGTTTGCCGCGCGTCAGTTCGTACGGGATGGGATAATCGACGTCGATCCACGCCCCCGGCTGACGGCCTGACAGCCGCTCATGCACGATGACCGTGCCGTCGATTTCGATGGTGAAGCTGCGGTTGAATTCTGAACCCCAATAGGTCGCCTGAAGCACCAGCGGGCCCGCGTCTTTACCGTCCTTGGTCGTCTTCATCTCGAAGCTGAAGAAGCCCCCGGTACGGGCGTCCCGGCCATTGCGGGCGCGATAGACCACCGGGTAGGAGTTGCCGCCGGTTTGCAGGTTGTGGTCGCGTTCGGGCTGCATTTCGCCCAGATGCATGACATCGACCGAACGGTTGGCGATATCTTTCAGGCGGGCCTGCTCGGCGCGATAGGCGACCTGCGCCTGCGCCCATTCGGCGTCGCTGTAGCGGTTGAAATAGACCGCCGTGCGGCGTTCGTATTGCGCATAGAAGGGACGGAAAGTCATATCCCCCGGACGTCCTGAGCCTTTGGATACATACACCGCTTCGGCCGCCGAGACGGGCTGGAAGCTGCCGATCAGGTCAGACCCGACCAGAGCCGGCGCATCGCCTTCCCACGGCTGATCCGCAGGCCCCAGATCAGCGGCCAGCACCATCGGACCGCGCAGCAGGGCGACGACCTTGTCATCGCCTGCCGCGGTCTCAAAACGCAGGTCCAGCGGCAGGTCGAGCGTCACTACATCGCCCGCGCGCCATTTGCGGGTGATCAGGGCATAGCCGTCGCTGATCTTGGCCAAAGCCGGCTTGCCATTGACGCGCAGGGTTGAAGATTTGGCCCAGCCGGGGATACGCACGGCCACGGTAAAGGTCTTCGCCCCCGAAAGCTGGCTGAGTTTCAGCGCCACCTGCCCCTCATACGGGTATTTGGTGGTCAGCTCGAACGCCGCTTTTTGCGCCGCCCAGTTGACCTTTGAAGGGATGAACAGGTTGACGAACAGCGTCTTGTCCTGCTGCCAGTAGATCGAGTCCCCGTGTTTGGAATGGGTTTCGATCCCCGACAACACGCAGCACCAGAAGGAGTTTTCCTCATCGGAGAAGCCGCGCGCCGTGCCCGACATCAGCGGCATCATATAGGTGAACATGCCCGTCTTTGGGTTCTGATGCGCCAGCATGTGATTGAGGTGCGCGCGCTCGTAATAGTCGAACCAGGCGGCCTTCGGCGACCAGCTATAGAGGTGGCGCGTCAGCTTCAGCATATTGTAGGTATTGCAGCTTTCGCAGGTCTGCTCGGTGATATGGGCCGAGATGGTGTCCGGCTCGAAGAAATATTCGCGGTCGGCATTGCCGCCAATAACGAAGCTGTGGTGGTTGACGACGCGCTCCCAGAAGAAGCTGGAGGCGGTCTGATACTGCGGCTTCTGCGTCAGTTCATAAAGACGCGCCAGACCGATCAGCTTGGGCACCTGCGTATTGGCGTGGTTGTTGGCCAGCTTGTCTTCGCGGGCCGCCAGCGGGTCAAGCATGCGGTGGTGATAGAGCCGCTCCGACAGTTTCAACCAGCGCGGATTGTTCGTGCGGCTATACAGTTCGGCGAAGCTCTCATTGAGGCCGCCGTGCTCGCAATCAAGCACCTTCTGAGTCTGGGCGTCGTCCAGCGCCGCAAAGACCTTTTCAATATAGCCACCCAGCTTTTCGGCCACCGGAATACCGCGGTCGATGCCGCAATAGGCCTGCGCGTCCAGAAGCCCGGCAAACAGCTTGTGCCAGTTATAGAAAGGTACCCAGCAGCCATTGAGATCGAAGCCCGCCGAGCGGATATCGCCTGCCATGATTTCCGGGAAGATTTCCTTGCCATCGACGATAGAACCGTCCTTACGCTTGCGCATAAAGCCCGCTGCATAGCCGTCTCCGTGCGCCGTCTGCACCTTTTCAAGTTCCGAAATAATGTAGTGGATGCGCGTCACGCATTCGGCATCGCCCGTCTGGGCATGCATCAGCGACAGGGCCGACAGATAGTGCCCCAGCCCTTCGCCGGCGATGGTGTCGGATTCCCAGCCGCCGTAAATCTCCCCCTTCACCGGCAGACCGGCGAACTTGTGATAATTGTGCAGGAAGCGGTCAGGCGACAGGAACAGCAGGTAGCGACGGTTGGCTTCGACGGCCTCGAGGAAGGGCGATGGCAGCAGGCGCACCTGCGTCAGCGGAATGGGCGTGGCGACGATCGGGGCTGAGGCCACGGCCGGGCCACCGATGGCGGTCAGAAGCGTGAGGGCCCCGGCCCCACACAGCAGGGCGCGGCGATCGGTTTGAAAGGTCGTCCGGATCATCTGGCGTTTTCCTGTATCAGGCGGGGTTCAGATCAAGGGTGACGGGTTCGGCCTTCAGCGGCACCGCATAGGCGCCCAGAGCCTTATCGGCCTTTAGGCTGTAGGGCCTGGCCCCCTTCACCGTGGTTTCAAAATTGACGTAGGCGACGGGCGTTTGCGCATCGGCAGCCGCCAACGTCAGGCGCACCTTGCCGCTGACGCTATCATAGGCGACCTCAGCGATCTTGCCGGCATCGAGCGTGATCCACAGACCAGCCGGGGCGATGAAAGCGCGGCGACGTGCGCTGTCCTTCGGGCTCAGACGGATAACGCCATCTGACGTTTTGACCACCCCGCCAAAGCCGGTCCAGCCGAATACCGGGTGCTTCACCAGATACGAGGCCGAGGTCACGGCGTGACCGAAGAAGCTCATGCCATAGTCGCCATTGATGGCATCCCACTTCATGGCGTCCGGGAAGGAGTGGAAGGCCGCCGAGGCAAAGCCCTCTTCGTCGATATTGGTCAGCGATCCCATAAGGCCGCCATAGGCGACACGCAGCATATAGAGGTCATCCGGCGTTTCGCGATAGGCATCGAACAGAGGCACGGCATTCAGTGACGAGCCGTAATGGTGCAACTGACGCTCAATCCGCGACAGCTTGCCGGCATAGAGGAAGTCCCAGAAGCGCCGCGCCGAGCCATTATAACCCCAGTGCGGGATGGCCGGGTCATAGGCCATGATGACTTCGCGCGTGACGTCGGCCTTATCCTGATGGCCGAAATAACGCATCCACATATAGACTTCGGCCTGACCGGTCGAATCCCACGGCATTTCCGAGCCGAACGGGTATTTCAGTGTCTTCCAGATTTCGACGCGACCCTTCATCAGCGCCTCGACTTCAGCCGCCAGTTCGGTCCAGCCCTCACGCTTCAGATCGAGCAGGATGTAGAGAAAGACATCGCCTTCCATCTGACCAAACTGGGTGTAGTACGGTGCCTTAGACATCATGGCCTTGATGGTTTCAGCCGCCCGCGTCAGATAGGTCTGCCAGGTTTCGCCCGACGTCATGCCCGTGTGATAGCGACCGAGGCGATACAGCGTCCACCACGCGGCCGCCGGGTGCGGATAGTTGTAGGACCGCCCCAGATCAGCCGCGTGCTTGCGGTCCCAGGCCGACCATACCTTCCAGTTCAGAGACGCATCATAGGTGCCTTTGGGCATCCCTTCGGGGTCATAGAACATCAGCGACTTGCGCACGCCGTATGTGTCCGGGCCGTCCGGTGTCTGGATTTGCCCCCAAAGCGTGGTATTGGCAAAGCGCTCGAACTTTTGCACCTCTTCGGACTTCGGATTGTCGAGCTGTTTCATGATGGCCGCCAGCCACGCCCCGGCCCCGCCTTCGTCCGACAGGCCCGATACCCAGACGCGATTGTCCTGAAGCACCAGCGCGTTCTTTTCGCGGTCGTAAATCATGATCGACGGCGAGCGCTTGAACGGATCATCGGGGTTTTCGTACCACTGCTTCGTGGTCAGGAAGTGCCCCATATCGGCCACGGCCTCGGCTTGCGGCTTGGTCACCTTGTAATGAACGGTCTGTTGTGTACCGTCGGCATAGGTCAGGGTCAGGCGTGCGCGACCCAGCGTCTTGCCCGCTACGCTGTATTTCAGCCAGCCGCCTTTGATGCTACCCGCGGGGGTGACCTCCAGCGCGCCCTGCGGATGCACCCCGAAGGTCTTGACCGCCTTTGGCGCATGGACAAACAGGTCGGCAGGCAGATCGGTCGGCACGACATAGCCGGGAATACCCACGGCGACCGGACGGCCCTGTTTGATCAGGGTCGGCTCGATCTCACGGATCGACGACGACAGGACGAATTTCAGCGCCACGCTGGTCGATTGCCCCGGCTTGAGGATCAGCGAAGTGGGCGTGTTCCACTGTTCGACGCCCTTCCATTCGCTGTCGGCAAAGCCTTTGGCGTGCGTCATCCAGCTATAGAAGCCTTCAAACGTCATATTGCGCGGCTCGATATCGCTATAGATGGCCGGCTTTTTGTCGGCATCGCGCGTGTTGAGGATCGGCTTATACAGCTCGAACTTCGCCGTATCGCTGGCCGGCAGGACGAGCAGCGATGGCCCCTGCCCGTTCAAACGGTTGACCTGAAGATAGCCGGCATTCAGGCCGACATAGGGATCGTAGAAGGATGCGACATCGTGGGCCTCATCGAGGTGGCGCCCGCTGATGATATTGTCGAAAACCATGGCCATACCCAGACCGCCGACCTCAATCGTCTTCTGGGTGGGGTTCGTCAGGGTAAAGCGCAAAACCAGCTTGCCCTCAGACACGCTCCACGTCCGCACCACCTTCAGCGGCATGTCCGCGCCGAGACTGGGGGTGATATCCGCCGAGGCCAAAGCGCCTTTCGGCTTGGGCAGGGCCTTGACCTTCACACGGCGATAGGCCGTCGAATGGTCGCTCCACTTTGCGTCCCCTTCGACGCGCACGCGCAGGTCCAGATCGCCCAGACGGTAGCACCCATCGCCCAGACGCTGGGTGAAACGGTGGCGCGGTGCGAAGTCAAAGCCGCCCCCTACGCCTTTGGGGGCTAGAGAGACGAGGGTTTGGGAGGTTTCCTGAAGCTCGATATGAAAGTCCGGCGTCTCATGAACGGTGGTTTGCGCCTCCGGGCTGTTCCAGGCCAGCCCCCCTGTATCCGCGGCCTGCGCCAGAGCGGGCGCGGCTAGGGCGGCCGCCATGGCCGTCAGGCTGGTGCGGCGGGTCAGGGTCGATACGGCGGATGGCGTCATGGTTCACTCCGTCGGGTGAAAAATGGGGTTACCTGCGAAAAATACTCAGGTTTCTTTTTCGCATTGGGGGTTTGGCTGATCCACAAGGTTTGCGGAGGCCGACTCAAAAAAAGAAGGTGTCCACCACCCGACAAAAGCGAAGGGTGGTGGACATCCAAGGGACTGGCGGACTCTGATAACCCGGAGGAAGTCGATAATGTCATCAGAGATCGCACGGTAAGCCGGGCACAGGCCTCTTCACCGGAACCAAGAGTGCCGCACCCATCAAAAATGTAACCCTGCTTAGTCGGCGGGGTCAAATATAAAATATACGATTATAAAAATAATTGTCGGAGTTATTGTGCTCGCTCAGTGCGCGACTGTCACAGAGCCGCGCCTACCGGCTTATGTCCTTTGATTTGTAAGACCGCAAAACCGGTGCAGAACGGCCGGCGACAGCCCCCTTCGATGGAGCGAGACCCGCTTCCGCAACCCTTGAGAGAGCGTTGTTATGTCACGAATTGTTAACGGCAAAATTATATGTCTTAATGATCTTAGGGGATGGTGTGATCGACTTTGATGTCAGAAATCACGCCCGCCATAACCTTGTGGGGCGTGATTTTATGAAGACGTTCAAAGTGTTCCGTCTGGCAAAGCGCGAGCGTGTGTCACACTCTGCGGCGGATGGCAGGCGTTCAGGCTTTCGTCTCGACAAGGCCGCCCATGCCTGCGTAATAGCATCGTTTCTGGCCCTGTCCGCCTGCGGTGGGGGCGGAGGCGGCGGGGGTGGCGGCAATGCCTCAGGCGGTGGCGGAACGACCCCGCCTCCGGTCGTGGCCAAGCCGACCAGCACGGAGGCCAGCCGGTTTCTGGCTCAGGCGACGTTCGGACCAACGGATGCAGAGATTGCCTCGGTCACCGCAACCAGCTACGGCGACTGGATAACGGCACAGATGGCCCTGCAACAGGGACCAACGCACCTGTCGGAAATGGATGCGCGGCTGATCGAGCTTAAGGCCGCCAATGCCAATGCCAGCCTCTCCTCGACGCAGTTTTACGAGAGCTTTTACCGTCAGGCCGTCACATCACCAGATCAGCTGCGTCAGCGCGTCAAGTTCGCCTTGTCTGAAATCTTTGTGGCCTCCTACGTCAGCAATATCGACACGCGGACTCTGGCCTCTTACTACGACATGCTGGGGCGCAATGCCTTTGGCAATTTCCGCACCCTGCTGGAAGACGTCACCTACCATCCGGCCATGGGGCAGTACCTGACCTATCTGGCCAACCAGAAGGAAAACGCGGCCACCGGGCGTAATCCGGACGAAAACTACGCCCGCGAAGTGATGCAGCTTTTCACCATCGGTCTGGTGCAGTTGAATGCCGACGGCACGCCCAAGACCGACCTTCTCGGCAATACCACCCCCACCTACAGCACCGCGGATATTCAGGGCCTGGCCAAGGTGTTCACCGGCCTGTCCTGGTATCATCCGACCCCGACCAACTCGACCTTTGGCGGCGGCAGCCGCGTGGTGGAGTCGTACACCCAGCCGATGATCGCCTATAACAACTACCATTCGACCTCGGCCAAGACGTTTCTGGGCACCACCATCCCAGCGTCTACGACGGCGGACACAAACGGTGACGTCAAGGTGGCCCTCGATGCGCTTTATAATCATCCGAATGTTGGCCCCTTCATCTCGAAGCAACTGATCCAGCGTCTGGTCACCTCGAACCCCTCACCGGCCTATGCTGGTCGGGTGGCCGCTGTGTTTAATAATAATGGCTCAGGCGTCCGAGGCGATATGGGGGCCGTGGTGCGCGCCATTCTGCTCGACAGCGAAGCCCGCACCCCTTCGACCGACGCCACCTATGGCAAGCTGCGCGAGCCGGTTATCCGTCTGACCCACTGGATGCGCGCATTCGAGACGACCTCGACCAGCGGCAAGTGGCTGATGACCTCAACCGCCGCCCAGACCTCGCTTAATCAGGCGCCCATGACCTCGCCGTCGGTGTTCAACTTCTTCCGTCCGGGCTATGTGCCGCCGAACACGACGCTGGGCGGCAAGAACAAGGTCGCACCGGAATTGCAGATCGCCGATGAAGTGACCACGGCGGCCTATATCAACCTGATGCAGACGACGATCAATTCCGGCATCGGCAGCAGCAGCGACATCAAGTCGGCCTATACCAAGGAACTGGCGCTGGCGACCGATCCGGCGGCGCTTGTCGATCGCATCGACCTGTTGCTGTACGGCGGCGGCATGTCTGCGACCTTGAAAACGCGGATCACCAATTCGGTCATCGGCGTCAATATTCCGGCCAATGCCAATCAGGCCCAGATCGACACCGCCAAACTCAACCGGGTAAAGCTGGCCATCTTCCTCGGCATGGCCTCGCCCGAATATGCAGCCCAACGATAGGAGCGGTGTACTCATGACATCCCAGATTGATCGCCGCGCCTTTTTCCGCCTTGGGGCTGGCCTTGCCGGCCTGACTACAGCCACCTCGTTTGGGCTGCAACTGGCCGCCGTGGGCTCCGCCGCCGGGCAGAGCGCCCCGGACTATAAGGCGCTGGTCTGCGTCTTCCTGTTTGGCGGCAATGACGCCAACAACATGGTTCTGGCCACAGATAATGACTCGTGGGGCCGCTACTTCGCCGCCCGCAATCAGGGGACCGATCCGATTGCCCTGATGCCGGTGGGTACAGCGCCTACGCCTGTGGGGCAGGTCAATGCCGTCACCGGTCGGGCCTCGGCGCTGGGCAAACCTGAGCATTGGGGCGGCGTCCTGCCCATCGTACCCAAGACGGCGCAGGCCATTCCTGCGGGCACCAATGCCACCTCGCGCACCTTTGGCCTGCACCCGCTGATGAGCCCGTGCAAGACCCTGTTCGATCAGGGGCGGCTGGCGGTGCTGGCCAATGTCGGCACGCTGATCCAGCCGACCACCAAGGCGCAGTATCAGGCCCGCAGTGTGCCCCTGCCCGCCAACCTGTTCTCGCATAATGACCAGCAATCGACCTGGCAGGCTGGCGCCGCCGAAGGGGCGCGCACCGGCTGGGGCGGGCGCATGGGCGATATGCTGATGAATATGAATGGCCAGAACACCATCTTCACCGCCATTACAGCAGGCGGGACGGCGGTGTTCCTGTCGGGGCAGTCCGTGGTTCAGTATCCGCTCTCGACCAATGCCGCCCCGGCGGTGACGGTCAATGGCACCACGGCCACGACCCTGTTCGGGTCCTCCGCCGCGCCGGGTGAGCTGAAGACCATCATCAATGACACCGTCACGGCGTCGGACTTTGCCAATGATCTGGGCCGCATCAATGCCCGTTCGGTCGGGGCGGCCAGCGTCGTCAACGAAGTCTTCAGCCGCGCCGTCGTGACCGCTGTGCCCTCCCCGCCGACCTATACCAATCCGGCCACCGGGGCGACCGAAACCAACAGTCTGGCGCTTCAGATGCGCACGGTCGCGCGCATGATCGCTGCCGCTCCGGCCTTTGGCGTCAAGCGTCAGGTGTTCATGGTGTCGCTGGGCGGCTGGGACAGCCACGACAACCAGAACCGCGATCAGTCGAACAACCTCGCCAAGGTGGCGCAGGCGATGAGTTATCTCGACAGCACGCTGGCCAATATCAACGGCGTCGATATGCGCGCCAGTGTGACGACCTTTACGGCCTCGGACTTCTCGCGCACCTTCAATACCAATGGCGATGGCACGGATCACGCCTGGGCCGGTCCGCAACTGATCATGGGCGGCGCGGTCAAGGGTGGCGACATGTACGGGCAGTTCCCCACGGTGGGCATGGACGTGTCCGGCTTCTCCAACCCCAACATGGTGGGGGCCTCCTTTATCCCCACCACCTCGGTTGATCAGTACGCGGCGACGCTGGGGCGCTGGTTCGGGGTTGCGGACACAGACCTCAACACCATCTTCCCCAATCTGCGCAATTTCTCACAGCCCACACTCGGCTTCCTGTAAATTCACGACCACGCGGTGTATGCTGACTTTGACGGCGAATCGCAAAAATTCTCCGTGCAAGGATCATTGACGGGCGGGCGTAACAAATCTGACAAACTTAACTGTTAGAGCCGCTTAACCAGATGACGCCTGCACCGGATCGGCGCCGGCGTGACGCGGTACAGAGTGTGAGCAAGGAGCAGCCCGTGCGGGCAGTTTTGACAGCAGCGGGAACGATGGGGGTGGTGCTTTGCGCCGCTTTACCCGCGGCTGCGCAGGTGTTTGAGGTGGCCGACAATGGCGACTACCACACCCTGTGCGCCTCCGTGCCGCCGGTGACCGTTCACGCGCCATCCCTGCCCTATCAGGATGTCATCGAGGCCGCCGCTGATCGCTATAATCTCAGTGCTGACTTTCTGATTGCCGTCATTCGTCAGGAATCCGGCTTTAATCCGAAGGCCATATCGCCGCGCGGGGCCATCGGCCTGATGCAGCTTATGCCCGCGACCGCCGCCGAACTGGGCGTCGATCCCTTTGATCCGCAGGGCAATGTGTTCGGAGGTGCGGCCTATCTGCGCCGTCAGCTTGACCGCTTTGACGGTCGCATTGATCTGGCGCTGGCGGCGTATAATGCCGGGGCCGGCGCGGTCAACCGCCACGGCGGCGTGCCGCCCTATGCCGAAACTCAGGCCTATGTCGCCCGCAGCCTTGACCGGCTCAGCGTAAAGACCGATCCTCAACCGACCGAGACCTGCTCGTAAGGATAGACCCATGAACGTCCGTAAATTCCTGCCCGCCCTTCTGCCCCTGCTGGCCGCGTCTCCGGCCTTTGCGCAGGACCCCGCCGGTTCCGGCCCGATTGTCAACGCGCTCGGCTGGATTCAGGGCACGCTGCTGGGCAATGTCGCCACCGCCGTGGCCGTGATCGCCGTGGCCGCCGTCGGGTTCATGATGCTGTCGGGTCGCATGAACTGGCGCTTCGGGGCCACCGTCATCCTCGGCATCTTCATCCTGTTCGGCGCGGCCACCATCGTGGCGGGCATCCGCACGGCCGTGGGCTGAGGCATGAGCGAAGAGACCGTCGCTCTGGTCAAGGCGCCCATCTTCCGGGCGCTGACCCAGCCGCAAATGTTTGCGGGCGTGACCTATTCCTACTTCATCCTCAACTTCATGATCACCACCGAGGCCTTTCTGGTCACGCGGTCGTTCTGGGCTCTGGGGATTGCGCTTGTGGTGCACGCGGTCGGCTATCTGGCCTGCCTGCGTGAGCCGCGCCTGTTCGACCTGTGGTTCACCAAGGTGAGCCGCACCCCGCGCATCCGGAACTACAAGTTCTGGCGCTGCAACTCCTATCAACCGTAAGGTTTTCGCATGAGTAACGGCCTGTTCGGGCAAGTCATGAGTCTGGGCGCCAAGGAGCAGCGGATCGGTGATCGCCTGCCCTACGCCCATCTCTATAATGACCACACGGTTACCCTGCGCGACGGGTCGCTGATGCAGGCCCTCTATATCGACGGTTTTGGCTTTGAAACGGCGGATACGACCGATCTCAACAGCCTGCACGCCCTGCGGGAAAGCGCCCTGCGCGCCATCGGGGATTCGCGGCTGGTGCTGCACCACCACATCGTCCGCCGCAAGGTCTCGGTGACCAGCAGCGGTCAGTACGACGACCCCATTGCCGGTTACATCAATGCGCGCTGGCAGGACCGCCTGCAATCGCGCGAACTGTTCGTCAACGACCTGTTTATCACCATTCTGCGCCGCCCGGCGCGCGGCAAGGCCGGGCTGTCCGAAAGCCTCGGCAAGCTGTTTGGTGCGCAGTCCGGCGCCGATCGCGACGGTCTGGGGGCGGAACTGCGCGACCTCGATGCGGCGCGTGACGCCCTGATGGCGGCGCTGGGACGCTATGGCCCGCGCCTTCTGACCTCCTATGAGACGCGCGGCGGTCGCTGTTCGGAGCCGCTGGAACTGCTGTCGGCCCTGATGCACGGTGAAATGCGCCCGGTGCTCAAGCCCGATCCGCTGGCGCGCGACGATGTGGGGCAGTACCTGCCCTATCAGCGGCTGAGCTTTGGCGTCGATGCCTTTGAGATGAAAAGTGCCGGCGGCGATAAATCGTTCGGCGCGCTCATTTCGGTGAAGGAATATCCGCCGCAGGCTGCACCGGGGATGCTCGATGCCCTGCTGCACCTGCCCTATGAAATGACCGTGTCGCAGAGCTTTCAGTTTGTGGATCGTCAGATCGGTCTGGAGCGCGTCAATCTGGCCCTGCGCCGTCTGCGCGCCGCCGATGATGACGGCATTACCCTGCGCGCGGGCCTGATGGCGGCCAAGGACGAACTGGCGTCGGGCCAGACGGCTTTGGGCGAGCATCACCTGACGGTCTGCGTGCGCGCACCGGGACTCAGCGCGCTGGATCAGGCAGCAGCACAGGTCACGTCGGCGCTCGCCGATACGGGGGCTGTGGCGGTGCGCGAAGATATCAATCTCGAACCCGCTTTCTGGGCGCAGTTTCCGGGCAATGAGGCGTATATTGCGCGTAAGGCGCTGATTTCGGTGTCGGCCTTTTCCGGACTGGCCAGCCTGCACGGTTTCGCGCTGGGTCAGGCCACCGGCAATCACTGGGGCGAGGCGATCACCGTCTTTGAGACGACGGCGGCGACGCCCTACTTCTTCAACTTCCATGCCTCGGACCTTGGTAACTTCACTCTGATCGGGCCGTCGGGGTCGGGCAAGACCGTGGTGCTCAACTTCCTCGCCGCGCAGGCCCAGAAGGCGCGCCCGCGCACCATCATCTTCGACAAGGATCGCGGTTCGGAAATCTTCATCCGCGCTATCGGCGGCCATTACGCCACCCTGCGCGCCGGGGAACCGAGCGGCTTTAACCCGCTGCAACTGCCCGACAGCGCCATCAATCGCGGTTTCCTGCGCGACCTGCTGTCACGACTGATTGCCGGCGAAGGCCCCGCCCTGCCGCCGGAAGACGAGGCCATCATCGCTTCGGCCATCGACGCCATGTACGCTCAGGCCCCGGCCTATCGCCGCCTGCGCTATTTTCAGGAGCTTCTCGGTGGCTTCCGTCGCCCCAGCCAGACCGATCTGGCGGCGCGTCTGGCCCCGTGGGTTGGGTCGGGCGAATGGGCCTGGCTGTTCGACAACGAAGCGGACCAGCTCGACCTGTCGGCGCGCGTACTGGGCTTCGACATGACGCAGTTCCTCGACGCGCCGGTCCTGCGCGGGCCAATCATGATGTACCTCTTCCACCGTATCGAGGAGCGTCTGGACGGCACCCCAGCCATGATTCTGATTGATGAGGGCTGGAAGGCGCTGGACGATGAGGTGTTTGCCGCGCGCATCCGCGACTGGATGAAGACGCTCAGAAAGCGTAACGCCATCCTTGGTTTCGGCACGCAAAGCGCCGGTGACGCCCTCGACAGCCGCATCTCCTCGGCGATTATCGAGCAGGCGGCGACGCAGATCTTTATGCCCAATCCGCGCGCCCGCTTCGAAGACTATGGCGAAGGCTTCGGACTCAGCGCGCATGAGGTCGGGCTGGTGCGCGCCCTGCCGCCCCATTCTCGCGCCTTCCTTGTCAAGCATGGTAACCACTCGGTCGTGGCGCGCCTCGACTTGTCGGGGACGCCGGAAATCCTGACCATCCTGTCGGGGCGTGAATCGACGGTTCGCAAGCTGGATGAACTACGTGAAACGCATGGCGACGCGCCGTCGGCGTGGTTTGAAGCCCTGACCGGCACGCCGTGGCCGGGTTTTGGCGCAATGGAGCGCGTGTCCGCATGATGCCGCCACCGCCCACCTGTCCCGGTATGCCGCTCAGCGGCGATACGGGTATTTCAGGCGCGCTGATGAGCGTGGACTGTCAGATCGGGCGCGTGGTCGAAGACAGTTTCGGGCGTTTGTTCGGCGATGGTGGCTATCTGGGCACGGCCCTGACTATCTGCCTGACCCTCTATATCGCCTTTCTGGCCTTCGGGTTGATCACCGGACGCACGCGCCTGACGCTGACCACCATGACGCCGAAGGTGCTGGCCATCGGTCTGGTACTCACCTTTGTCACGGCATGGCCCGCCTATCAGACTGTGGTCTATAACCTGCTGACGCGCGGACCCGATGAGATTGCCGCCGCCCTGACCGGTTCCAATGAGGGGGCGAGCGCCGCCTTTGCCAAGCGGCTGGATGTACTGTTCGTGC
>NZ_JAIXSV010000109.1 GCF_027484505.1 Asticcacaulis sp. | reverse complement strand
TCCGCCACTAAGTCCGAAGACTTCGTTCGACTTGCATGTGTTAGGCCTGCCGCCAGCGTTCGCTCTGAGCCAGGATCAAACTCTCAAGTTGAGACTTCTCTCTGCTGCTCTTCGCTCTTTGCTCACCAAGCCCCTAAAGGCTCAGTAATCACTGCGTAGTTCTGCGTTCATATTAACGAGTTCCCACATGACCATCGAAGCCTAAACCCCGACAGCCAAATGGTTGTCTATTAAAAGAGACCGCTTGCAACAGTAGTCGTCATAGACCACCGCCGCCTGCGTTTCCCTTCCCCAGTATACAATGTCAAAGACCTAACCCGCCGAAGCGGAGGGCGGCTTTTAAAGGAGCCGCTAAACCGTGTCAACCGATTTTTTTCTTTTTCCACAACCGCTTAACCGGTCATTTTAAAGACAACAAGACCACCCAGACCATCTTTGCGAGATGGCCGTGCAGGCCCTGAAGAATCGGAAGGTGCGGAACATATCGCTGCTTTGACGAATTGGCAAGTCTGTTTTTCAACCGGCTTGTTTCGTCGGCGGCGCGTCCCGTCGAGAGGGCGGCTTATAGACAAACCGCCCGGCGGGACGCAACCCCTAAATTCACAAAAATGGATTCTATCCCCGTTACGTGGTTTTTGCCTGTTAGCCGGCCGTAATATAGGCCTTGAGCGTCTGAGCCTCATGTTCGGCCTGAGCGATCTTCGCCTTGACCAGATCCCCTATAGAGACGATGCCCGTCAGCTTGGGGCCTTCCATCACCGGCAGGTGGCGGATACGGCGGTCGGTCATGCGCTCAAGCAGAGAGTCCACGGTTTCGCCCAGACGCGCCACGATCACGTCTGCCGTCATAATGTCTTTGACCTGCATATCGAGCGCCAAAGCCCCCTTTTGCGCCAAAGCCCCTATGATGTCGCGTTCGGAGACAATGCCGGCGACACGCCCCAGACGGTCGGCGACCACAAAGGCCCCGACCTTGCGCGTGTGCAGAAGGGCGGATACCGCGGCGACTGTATCTTCGGGGGATACGGTGAAGACCTGATGCCCTTTGGCGTTTAGAAGCTGATTGATCAGCATAGGCTCTCTCCCTTTATAGCCGGACCTCCCGTTGTCCGGCGCAAGAGAGCAGGGTTATGCGAAGACGTTAAGAGGGCAAGGCCTTAATTTGACCCTCTTGTCAATTTTGCGTGAGACGTCTCTTTACGGGAAATTTAGAGCGGAATGATTTCTCTTAAAATCATTCCGCGCAAGCCGCCATTGCGGCGGCGGCCAAGGTGGCGGAGCCCGCACCCGGCGAGGGGCTAAACAAAAAGCGGGATCATTATGTTTCTACCGGAAATCATAATGATCCAGGCTGCGGTGACGAATTAACGTTTGCGATCTTCCTCCTCCCCATATCATGGGGAGGTGCCGAGTTTACGAGGCGGAGGGGTATTTTCACGGACGATTATACCCCTCCGTCAGCGTCGCTTCGCTCGCTGCCCATCGCTTGCGAAAGCTATACTCTCGCTACGCTACACCCCACTTCGTAGGGAGGAGAAAAGAACCGCGTTAAATCTTAAATTGTCACAACGGCCTAGAGGCTGAAAAAACGGGGCCGGAACAGGCGCATCCACACACCTATGGTCAGAAGGCCAATCGCGTAGCCGATCAGATGCACTTCCCAGGCAATGGTGCCGGCGGCCGGAATGATGCTGATAAAGGCCGACAGGATATTGATAGCCGTCCACGCGATGGTCATCCCCATCACCCGGCGGTCAGTGAAGGGCAGCATATAGCCGGGGCCGATGCGGATGGCGGCCCCCATCAGGCCTGAAATGGCACCGGACGCGCCGATCAGGAGGACGTTACGATCCGGGAAGATCGCGCAATAGACCACCCCGGCCAGAACACCGCAGAACAGGTAGTATATATAGAAGAGTGCCGCACCACCGATACGTGTGCCAAAAACGCGCGCCACGCCGCTGGCGAAGGCCAGCCCCAGGGCGGCATTCATACCGGCGTGTACCCAGCTCCCGTGCAGGAACAAGGTGGTGAACAGGGCGTAGACCGTGTCGTACTTCCACAAAAGGCGCGGGTTCAGGCCCAGCATGTAGACCAGATCGCCGTTTGTATCGAATTGAGATTGCAGGGCGAACAGTGCCAAAATGAGCCCGCTGAGGACTACGGCTGGCCAGGGTGCCGTAAAAAACGGCTCTTTTGTCGTCTCATTCATACGCAACCCTTATGCGGCCAAAGCGTCCATCGTCTGGTTGAGCCGCGAATATAGGGCCGCAAAGCGCTTTGCGAAGCCCTTAATCCCTGATTTTGAAACCCTTTAGCGATTTTTAAGACAAAATATACCCAATTTTTAAGGTTCGCGGTCACAGTGGCATCCGATTTGCTTTTCGCCTCTCAAGTGAAGGCGTAAGCCTGACAGGAGCCCAACATGGCGTTTTACAAGATAGCCGCAGCCACCGCAGGCCTCGTCGTCCTCACCGGGGCCCCGGCCCTGGCGCAGACCATGAGCACGACCTCGACCGGTTTTGAGACCGGCTATGGCCGTACCCGCGGTCAGGAAGAGCGTGCCATCGACCCTTCGACGCGTGATGCCAATGGCAACCGTGTGCTGCTGGATGGCGTCATCGTCACCGGCGGCGACCAGAGTATCTATTCCAAGTCGATGACCTATGGCGCGGGCGACAGCTACTCCGGCGCCGGTGCCGTGGGTGGGGCCACCGCCATCGGTAACAACCTCTCGGTTGTCGTCAACGGCAACTACAACACCGTCATCGTCAATTCGACCCAGACCAACAACGGCAACGTCACGGCCACCAATGGCAATCAAACCGCCACCGGTGCCACTGGCACGGACATTACAGGAAATCTCAATGGCTTCTGATACGAAGAAATCGTCGCGCCGCGTGCGTCGTGGCCTCAGCCTGATCGCTCTGGCGGCAGGCGCCATGACCTTGTCGGCCTGTGTGTCGCCGGTCGCCGGTCCGTCGGGCGTCTATGCCAAGCCGATCGGCAATGCCCCGGTGACGGCCAACCCGACCGCCTATTCGGACGCTCTGGTCTGCCTCGGCTCCTATGCCCGCAAGCATAGCCTCGCTTCGCCGCGCATGGCGGTCGGCCGTATTTCGGACTACACCGGCAAGGTGGAATACGAAGGGGGCCGCAAGATCACCCAGGGCGCCTCACTGATGGCTATGACCGCTCTGGCCAAGTCCGGCGCGCGTCAGGTCGAGCGTTTCGACACGTCGGTGTCGGAACTGGAGCTGAAGTACACCAACAACAAGCTGATCACCGACAATGAGGTCGCCAACCCGACCGAAGCCGGCGAATACCGCCGCATCATGGCAGGTCAGATCGCCGGTTCCGACTTCCACATCGTGGGCGGCATCACCGAGCTGAACTACAATATCCGCTCGTCAGGTATCGACGCCTATGTCGGCGACGCCGACGCCCGCGATACCAAGGGCATCGTCAATGGCCGCCTCTATGTGATGAATGTCGCGCTGGACCTGCGTCTGGTCGATACGCGCACGCTGGAAGTGGTGGACGTCATTTCTTACCAGAAGCAGATCATCGGCCGCGAGATCAAGGCCGGCGTGTTCGACTTCTTCAACGGCAACATCTTCGACGTTTCGGCGGGCGAAGGCGGGCTTGAACCCATGCAACTGGCGGTGCGTGCCCTGATTGAACGCGCCACGCTGGAATTCATGGCCAACCTCTATGGGGTGCAAGGCCCCGAAATCTGCCTGAACCCCAAGGACGACTTCCTCAACGACGCCACGCTGGGCAAGACCGGCGGCTACACCCCGGCCTATAACAATCTGGAGACCAACAATGCGGGTACGCGCGAAGATCCTAGCCGTTGGCACAATACTCGCAACCGCAACTCTGGCGACGGCCGCTACTAGTCAGACCACGGCCCCGGCTTCGGGCGGGCTCGACATTACCAATGATCAGGTGCAGACCGGCGACATCTTCTCCGGTCAGACCCTGAACGTGGTGGAAAACTACGACCTTCTGAAGGTCGAGACGTCGGGCCACGGCAATGCGGTGACGGTTGGCAATGAGCAGGTCGATGCGAAGCTGACGTCTGTTCAGGTGCTTCAGGGTAATGTCACGGCCACGGCTACGGTCAACGGCACGGCCGCTCCGGAAGATTACCGCAAGTCGCTGGGCACGCCGCTGTATATGACGACGCAGGCCGTCGGCAATTACGGCGCGGGCACGACCACGGACGGCAAGCTGGTGGCCAACACCCAGCAGTATGTCGATGCGGTCAATGTCCACGCCGATACGCAGGTCAATTCACCCAACAACTCCATCTATGAGTCGGGTGAGATCAATACGGTCGCGGTCACCAACCATCAGGCCTATCAGGTGACGAACGGCCGTCTGGAATCGACCGCGCATCAGCAGTCGGACGCCGAAGCCCGGGCCCGCACCGGCGTGGTGTTGCACTATTCGCCGTCACCGAACCTGTACACCGCCTCGGCGATGAACAACTACTACGCTTCGAACTCAACCGATCGCGGCTCGCAGGAGCATACGGTCACGCAGGATTCGAGCGGACGCACGGAATCCTACGTTTCGGCCAATGCAGGCAATGCCTGGCACATGGCCACGCAGTCGGATGCCGCCGCCAATACGGTGACGCTCTATAATACGGGCGGTTCGCTGGTCACCGACACGCGTCAGGCCAATGGCGGTCAGGTGCAGTCGATGAGCGTTCTGAGCGGCTATGAATATGGTGAGATGCACTCCACCGCGACCGGCGTGGGCAACAGCCTGACCGCGGGTAACGGCGACAAGTACGTCAATATCAATACCGAGCAGTTCAACGGCGGTCCGATCGACGTGCAGGCCAGCTTCGAAGGCCATACGGGTTACGACGCCTATGTCACCGCCGAAGCGACGGGCAACTCGGCCTATGCCTATGCCTGCGCCGAATGCGAAGCGGACATGACGGTGCGCAACTCTCAGGTCAACAATGCCAATGTGTCGGCTTCGACGACGACCACTATCGGCGGATCGGGCCGGGCCATCGTTTCGACCAGCCGCGCCATCGGTAATACGGCGACCTATTACGTGTCGGGTAACGGTAAGAACTAGGCTGTGGTGACGAATTAAGGTTTGCAGCCTCCCTCCTCCCCATTTTATGGGGAGGTGCCGAGTTTACGAGGCGGAGGGGTATCTTACGGACGGTAATACCCCTCC
>NZ_JAIXSV010000097.1 GCF_027484505.1 Asticcacaulis sp. | reverse complement strand
GGAGAGCGACTTCGGCAAGCGTGCCTTTATGCGCATGGTCAGCCACGAACTGCGCACCCCGCTCAACTCGATCATCGGCTTTGCCGAGGTGCTGACGCATGAGCTTTACGGGCCTCTGGGCGCGCCGCAATACAGCGAATATGCCGGGATTATCCGCGATAGCGGCAAGAAATTGCTCAGCCTGTTCAATGATGTGCTGGAGCTGGTGCGGCTGGAGAGCGAGCCGGGCCTGCTGCGCCCGGAGATCGAAACCCTTCCGCCGCATATCCACGACGCAGCGCGCCGTCACGCGGCCTGCGCTAGGGCCCGCAGCGTCAATATCCTGCCCGGCCTGACCGATGCCGAACTGAGTGCGCGCTTTGACCCGCGTGGCCTTGGCCTGTGTCTCGATCACCTGATCGGTAATGCCATCGACTTTACGCCCGAAGGCCGCGACATCGAAATCACCGCCCGACCGGATGGCGAGTTTGTCGATATCGCTGTCTTCAATCCGGGCAAGGCCCCCGACCCCGCCGATATTCCGCGCCTGATGCGGCCGTTCGAACAGGGGGCCAGCGACTATAACCGCAGTCGTGAAGGCGCGGGGCTGGGCTGGTCGATCGTCAAACTGGCCTCGGAGGCGATGGGCGGCGGCTTTTCGGTGCAATCGGACCCACGCAACGGCCTGAAAGCCACGGTGCGACTGAAACGGCGCTGAGTTTTGGGTTTGAATCGCGACCGGCTAACGCGCTATAGCGACGGCATGACCGATACATTCGACGCCCGCCTGAGCGACCTGCTCGAAGAATTCGACCTCTTCGACGATTGGGAAGACCGCTATCGCTATATTATCGACCTGGGAAAAACACTGGCCCCGCTGAGCGAGGCCGAACGCAACGACGTGACGCGCGTGCGCGGTTGCGCGTCTCAGGTGTGGCTGATGATGGATGACAGTGGCGACGGTATCTTGCGTTTCCGCGGCGATTCCGATGCCCATATCGTCAAGGGGCTGATCGCCATTCTGGTGCGGCTGCTGAACGGCCTGCCGCGCGCCGAAGTGCGCGACTTTTCGATCCGCGACACCCTGACCCGTCTGGGGCTGGATGAGGCCCTGTCGTCACAGCGCACCAATGGCCTGATCTCGATGGTCGAACGCCTGAAGCAGGCGGCGGCCTGATCCGTCTGAAAAGGGTTAGGCCCGCATGCGGATATCGGCTTCGATATCACGCAGGCGACGGGCGCGGCGCTGAGCGATCATGCCCATACTGCCGATGACCGACAGGGCGGCGCAGAACAGGCCGAACTGAATGAGCCCTTCCGGGCGAAAGCCATAGGCCGTGCCGGAGGTCAGATAGCCATAAAGCAGGGCCACTGTGCCGGGCAAGGTGCCGATAGCCACACCGACCGCGCCCCACACATACTCAGTCACGTATTCGCGCCGCACTTCGCACAAGGCGTCTAGTTCTTCGTTCGACACCACGTGGCGCAGCGGCTTGTCCAGCGTGTTACGCGGAGGGTTTTTGAGCGGAGTCACCGTGGTGGGGGTGGCCTTGTCTTCAGACATAATGTGTCCTTTTCCCGAACTGTGGATATATCCTCTGCGCTGGATTTGCCAAGGTCAACCGGGTAACCGCGGTTTTTGTTAACAGTGTATTATCCATGCTATAGTTTTCGGTATTTTCGTTTCATTGCGGTACATGAATGGGTTAACCGCCGATGCGATAATAACCAGACAGGCGAGTAAAGGCCTCCGTTAATGCTTCCGGCGCACAGGCCGCCCGCGACAAAGGCCAGTCTTCCAGCCCCACCCGACGCGCCGGCCCGGCCAGATCGCCCAGCGCCACCCTCGCCTCTTCGCAGCGCCGACGCGCCTGAAGACGATAGAGCGGCAGGTCGCTGGCCGCCGTAGAGCGCCCCCCGCCACCAAAGCGGCGCCAGTCCTGAGTCAGCCGGTCGGCGGCATAGGCGGTGGCGTGGTCGCGCCGCCACTGATCCAGCGCCAGCAACTGAAGACGGTCAAAATAGCCCTCGCGGATCAGGCCGCTGAGATCATCCGGCGGCGGCATGAGGCTGAACCGCCCGTCGGCATGGCGGGTCAGCGGCCCTAACGCCTGCACGGCGCGCAGGTCTGCGGCACTCAGATGATCCACAGCCCGGCGGCGGCCATCCGCGCTCAGGCGCAGTTCGTAACCGCCCGCCACGGGTTTCAGGTGCGCCCCCGCCGCTTTCAGCCGCTCGCGCAGGGCTTCGGGTGTGCCGCGCATCAGGCGGCCCTCCGGCACGGCAGGGCCAGCCCAGAGGGCATGTCCAGCAGACAGGCCTCCAGCCGCTCGATCTGCTCGTCCCACAGGCGATTGTCGCGCAAATCCTCGATGCTGCGACAGGCATGGCCGACCGTCGTGCGGTCGCGGCCAAAGGCGGCTCCGATGCGGTAGAGCGGCCATTGCCAGGCCACCGAAATCAGATACATGCACAACTGTCGGGCACGCGCTGTGCGCGCATCCTTGCGATCCATGGCGCGGATGTCGCTGAGCGGCACGCCGGTCACCACCGACACCAAGCCCATCACATAGTCGGCCTGCGACAGGTCCGCCTGCGCCTCCGCGACGATTTCCGCCTCTGTCTGCACCCTCCGTTTCATCACGATCCCCTTTCACGAGACTCAAATGTTGCCAATTTGTTCTCATGTTAAGCGAGGCGGATATTGAGAGGATAGTTTTCCTATTTCAAGTGAAAATATGGGCAATTAAGCCTATTTTTCGCCCTTAGGTAGGGGGATAGATGGCCAGATGACCGCGGCAAAACCCCCGCGCGCAGAGGCGATTCGTCCTCTGAGTTAGGCTGGGATGACATTTTGAAATTTAACGCGGTTCTTTTCTCCTCCCCATTCTATGGGGAGGTGGCAGCGAGCGAAGCGACGCTGACGGAGGGGTATTAGCGTCCGTAAGATACCCCTCCGCCTCGTAAACTCGGCACCTCCCCATAGAATGGGGAGGAGGAAGATCGCGAAAGTTAATTCGTCCCCTGCGCCAAAGCCAAAATCGCGATGACAAAAAAAATCAGGCGGCGCGGATGCCGCTGGGGCCGGTCAGTTCCGGCTGTCCGATCAGGGCATCATGGCCCAGAATCATATCGACATTGACCCCGTCCGAGGCCAGAGGCAGACGCAGCCAGAACAGGCTCAGCGATTTTGAACCCCGCCACGCCATCGAGTGCAGCCCGACGCCGGGTTTGCGTGTACGCACCACGAAGGTGAGCTCTTCGGCCCAGTAGCGCGCTTCTTCGGGGCCATAGATGTCGGTGAACGACTTGCCCGTAATCTCCATGCCGTAGGCGGTATAGAGGTCGGTGCCGGCCAGACGCTGACGGAAGCGCTCAGGTTCATTGGCCGGATCGTCGGCCAGCACATCAATCAGGGAAATGGTCGGCAACAGCTTGCGCACACTGCACGGATCAATGTCGGCGCGCGACGGCAGGCGTCCGGGGCGGCGCAGGCTCTTCCAGTAACGGAAGACCTCTTCGTGCATGCGCAAAGCGCTCAGCATTTCCGCTGCCATGCCCGTCATAATCGCCTGAAACCTTGCCCCGTATACGAATCACTGATCTTCACCTTCTCTTAATCAGTGATTCCTTGGCAAGCAAAAAAGGGTTAACCAGAGATTTAAACCCGGTTAAGGCCGCCGCCTATCCACAGATGCGGTCTTAGGGATACGGCCCGCAGGATTTAGACTCCTTTTGTTCTCACCACACCGGGCGTTTTGTGACAAAATGCCGCCCGTATCTGTTTATGAGGTCAATAAAGCGGCAAAATCTCACGCTTTGAGCCGTCTGGTACTTTGGCGAGTCTTGTGCGGCGGGTCGCGTGAGGCGATTCTATATTTATCGCCAGCCCGTTTCGGAGGTTACCGCTTCAGGTCCTGTGCAAAAGCCAGCATGGCGGCGCGTTGCGGTACGGACAAAGCGTCTATTTCCATCGACTCCCCTTGCGACAGGGCGCGGATCATCATCGGCGTCAGGGCCGAAGAGAGCGACCAGTTCCAGTAGCGCAGCACCGTCTGGGCGCGATCCACGGCCAGGGTGTCATAGACGACCAGAACGCGCTCAAGGTCCGGATGCACCTCCCCGTCCTTTTGCCCCGGACGGCGCAGGGCCCGCCACAGGTTGCGCAGATCGGCCTTTTTCAGCCCCGTCGCCTTGCACAGAACGGCCAGCGCCTCACCGCCGCCATCCCGCAGGATCTTGGCTCCGGTCGAGGGCTTGATACCCGACAGGTAAGAGATTTCCTCGGCCGTGTGCCGCGTCATGCCGCTGCGCGCCGCCTCGGCAATGGCGGCTTCCAGGCTGGCGAACGGGCTTTTTTTCAGGGCCTCGCGGTTGCGCTGACGGCGTTCGATAAATTGCAGGGCCTTACGCGCCAGCGGGTCGCTCCACTTTTCTTTAGCGGCCATAGCAAACACATCGCCGGCGGAATCCTGCATCACTTCGCGGTTGACGGCAAAGCGGCTCAGGATGACGCGACGCACATCGGCATCGGCCCACCAGAACATCACATAGGCCGAGCTGGGGCGCAGTTCCAGCCGCCGGATCAGATGCGGCACCAGTCGGGGCGCGTCCTGACTGAGCGACACCGCCGCCTCGATGGCGCCCTGCGACAGGGTGGAGGTGCGGTTCTTTAATAACTGCTCGACCGTGTCGATATCGCCGGTGTCGGTCAGGGCTTCGGCCACCACGGGGCCGATATATTTACGCGCCGCCAGAAAGCGACAGTGGGTCGGCGTACCGCGGCGAATGCAATAGAGCAGATCGGTTTCAGCCAGCGAGTCGCAATCCTCGATCAGGAAGCGGGCGATCTCAGGCTCATCGGTAATCAGCAGGCGCACCAGCGTGTGCGGCACTTCGCTCAGCTTGCTGAGACGGCGCGCCACGCGCAGGCGCTCGCCCTTTTGCGCTTCGCGCAGCATTTCAACCAGCAGGTCGGCGGTCACCGCGCGTTCAAAGGCATTGACCCGCGTTTCCGGCAGACAGACGACGTCAGCGAGCCGTTTCAGCAGGGTCTGACGCGCCGGGAAGACCTGTTCAGGGGCCTCGTCGGCACGCACACCACCCGCGATCAGTCCGTCATCAACGGACATCTCGTCTTCCGGGCCAAGGGCTTGCGAGTCGGGGGACGTGCTCATGGGCGCACTATGCCTAGCGAGGTGTTAAAAGAGGTTAAAGCCGACCCCGAACCCCACCCCCGAACCTCATCATAGTCAGCCGCTCCCCTGTACTCAGGGGAGCGGCCTGACATTAAAGCCCGTCGAAAAGCGCCGTGGAGAGATACCGCTCGGCAAACGACGGGATGATGACCACGATGGTCTTGCCCGCATAGGCGTCCTGTGCCGCCAGACGGAAGGCCGCCTTGAGCGCCGCACCCGACGAAATACCGACGGGCAGACCTTCAAGTTGTGCCGCCTGACGCGCGGTGGCGAAGGCGTCGTCATTCGACACCTTCTCGACCTTGTCGATGACACCCTTGTCCAGAATGCCCGGCACAAAGCCCGCGCCGATGCCCTGAATCTTGTGCGGGCCCGGCTCACCGCCCGACAGGACGGGCGAGGCTTCGGGCTCAACCGCGACGACTTCGACCGAGGCCTTCTTTTCTTTCAGCACCTGACCGATGCCGGTGATCGAGCCGCCCGTACCGACGCCGGAGATCAGCACATCGACCGCGCCATCCGTATCGTTCCAGATCTCCTCGGCCGTCGAAATGCGGTGGATTTGCGGGTTGGCCGCGTTTTCGAACTGCTGCGGCATGACGGCGCCCGGCGTAGCGGCGACCAGTTCCTGCGCGCGGTTGACGGCTCCGCGCATCCCCTTTTCCGCCGGGGTCAGCTCAAGGCGCGCGCCCAGCAGCGCCAGCATCTTGCGGCGCTCCAGCGACATGGATTCCGGCATGACGAGGATCAGTTCGTAACCCTTTTGCGCAGCGACAAAGGCCAGAGCGATGCCGGTATTGCCTGAGGTCGGCTCGATGATAACCCCGCCGGGCTTCAGTTGCCCCGTCGCTTCCAGCGCTTCGATCATGGCCACGCCGATACGGTCCTTCACCGAGGCCAGCGGGTTGAAGAACTCCAGCTTGGCCAAAACCGTCGCCCTGGCCCCGTATTCGGCCGACAGACGCGGCAGCTTGACCAGCGGCGTATCGCCGATCGTGTCGAGAATGGATTCAAACACCTTGCCGCGGCCTTTGCGGGCATAGCGCGAGGCCGTCGATTGCGGTTGCGTGTCGGGCATGAAAAAACCTCCGTAACGGGTTATGATCTGACTTATCCGGGTCGGCGTCCCGCGTGGGCTAACCGGAAGGGTATGGGTATTTTGTGCGCCCCAGCCCTACAGAAGTTGGGATCGCCTGACCAGAGGCGCGAGGTCGCACCTCAGCGTTCGTCATGCGAATTTTATGGATTATAGCCGCAAGGGTGTTTCCTGATAAGGCAAATCACCTCACACATGGCGCGATCAGAACTAAACTGCCTAAACTCCCGGCCCCAACGCAGAGACTTTAAAGACCATGGATGACCTTTCGCTGACGACGCCTGAACAGGGTTCCGAAACCGAAGCTCCGGCAAAGGTCGCGCCCCTGCCCAATCCGCACGAACTGGCGACGCAACTGGTGGCCAAGCTGTGCCACGACTTCATCTCGCCGACCGGGGCCATTATTTCGGGCCTTGACCTGCTCAGCGACCCGTCGGCGCAGGACATGCGCGACGATGCGGTCAACCTGATCCAGACCTCGGCGACCAAGCTGGTCACGCTGGTCCACTTTGCCCGTGTGGCCTTCGGTGCGGCGACCTCGGCCGAAGCCTTTTCGGCCAAGGAACTGAACAAGACCCTGTCCGATGTCTTTTCGACCATGCGCGCCACGCTCGATTTCGACGTGGCTGATGAGGTCGTGTTCGAAAAGCCGGCGGCCCGCGCCCTGATGAACCTCGGCTATATTGCCGGTAACGCCTTGCCGACCGGGGGCACTGCGACCCTTCGCCGCGAAGAGACGGATGAGGCCATCACTTTGACGGCGCAATCCAATGGCCCGCGCGCGCGCCTGAAACCCGAAGCGGTTGAGGGCCTGAGCGGTCAGCCCCTGTCGGATGGCCTGAGCGGACAATGGATTCAGCCCTTCTGGCTGCACAGCGTCGTGCAGGAGGCCGGCGGCACGCTTGAGGTCACTCTGGCGCCGGATTCACTCGGCATTAAGATCGTTCTTCCAAAAAAATAACAAAGTTCACGTTTCCAGCCCTTTCTGCAAACACTCCTTTAACCAAACCATCTGATGATGGGCGGTCAAAGGTCCGACCCACGCCCTCATTTCAGGGTCGGCCATAGTGTTCTGACGGGGTGTAAAGTGGACGATCTGATTGCGGAATTCCTGACCGAGACGGCCGAAAGCCTTGAGGTGGTCGATAGTGAACTGGTCAAGTTCGAGGCCAACCCGAACGAACGAAAGACGCTCGATAATATTTTCCGGCTGGTGCACACCATCAAGGGCACCTGCGGTTTCCTGGGGCTCGGTCGCCTCGAAGCCGTGGCCCACGCCGGTGAAACCCTGCTGGGTCGCTTCCGTGATGGCAAGCTGGAGGTCACGCCGACGGCGGTGACGCTGGTTCTGCACTCCATCGACCGCATCAAGCTGATCCTCAATGGTCTTGAGCAGACGGGCAATGAGCCCGACGGCGACGATGATGACCTGATTTCGCAACTGGAGGCCATGGCCGAAGGTCGCGAAGTGGCCATCGAAACCGTTCAGCCGGTTCAGGTCCCCGACCGTCCGATCAATGCCGATATCCCCGAAGTCGTCATCGCCGAAGTCAAGCCGGAGTTGGAACGCACGCTGCGTCCGGGCGAAGTCTCGCTCGACGAACTGGAAGCCGCCTTCCTCGCCGCCGAAGCCCCCGACTGGATGAGCGATCCGGAACCGGAACCCGTGGCCGAAATCAAGGCCGAGCCCAAACCCGAACCGAAGATCGAAGCGCCGAAGATCGAGGCCCCTGTCGCGGCGGCCCCCAAGGCCGAACCGGTTGAGGCCCCGTCCGGCGCACTGGCGGCGGCGCTGGGTGACGAAAACGGCGGCATCGCCACCACCCAGTCGATCCGCGTGTCGGTCGATGTGCTGGAAGGCCTGATGACGCTGGTGTCGGAAATGGTTCTGACCCGCAACCAGCTTTTGCAGATTTCGCGTAACCGCGAAGACTCGGCCTTCGCCACCCCGCTGCAACGCCTGTCCACCCTGACCGGCGAATTGCAGGACAGCGTGATGAAGACGCGCATGCAGCCCATCGGCGCGGCATGGAAAAAGCTGCCCCGTCTGGTGCGCGACCTGTCGCACGAACTGGGCAAGAAGATCGACCTGATCATGGAAGGCGAAGGCACGGAACTGGACCGTCAGGTTCTGGAACTGATCCGCGACCCGCTGACCCACATGGTGCGCAACTCGGCCGACCACGGCCTTGAGCCCACCGAAGAACGCATTGCGCTGGGTAAGCCCGCCAATGGTCAGGTGAAGCTGGCGGCCTTCCACGAAGGCGGCTACATCGTCATCCGCATTTCGGACAATGGTCGCGGCCTGAACACCGCGCGCATCCGTGAAAAGATCGTCGAAAAGGGTCTGGCGACGCGTGCCGAAGTGGACGGCATGAACGATCAGCAGATCCACCGCTACATCTTCGCGCCGGGCTTCTCGACAGCGGCCAAGGTTACCAACCTGTCGGGTCGCGGCGTCGGCATGGACGTGGTGCGCACCAATATCGAGCAGATCGGCGGTCAGATCGACCTCAACTCGATCGCCGGTCAGGGCACGACCTTCACCATCAAAATTCCGCTGACGCTGGCCATTGTTTCGGCCCTGATCGTCGGTGCGGGTGGTCAGAAGTTCGCCGTGCCGCAAACCTCGGTCATGGAGCTGGTCCGCACCGGTACCAATGCCGAGCACAAGATCGAAAAGATCAACGACGCCCTCGTCCTGCGTCTGCGCGACAAGCTACTGCCGCTGGTGCAGCTTGGGCCGACGCTGCAACTGGAAGCCGCTACCGAAGAAAACGCCACCTTCGTCATGGTCATTCAGGTGGGCGAGCGCCGCTACGGCCTCGTTGTCAATGACGTTCTGGACACCGAAGAAATCGTCGTCAAGCCGCTGGCCTCCATCCTGCGCGACGTGGACATCTTCTCCGGGGCGACCATTCTGGGCGACGGCTCGGTGGTGCTGATCCTTGATCCGAACGCCCTGTCCGAGCGCGCTGGCAACATGCTGGAAGAAAAAGTCGAAGAATCCGCCGAAGACGCTATCGCCGAAAGCGCGCAGGGCCAGAAGGTGGCCATGCTGCTGTTCCGCGCCGGTGGCGGTGCCCCGAAGGCCGTCGAGCTGGAGCACATTACGCGCCTCGAACACATCGAAGCCGAAAAGATCGAGCGCATGGATGGCCGTGCCGCGCTGCAATACCGTGGCAAGCTGATGCCGATCCTCAACGTCGCCGATGCTTACGGCTTCAAGGAGCAGGACATTCAGCCGCTGCTGGTCTTCACCGGCGAGGGCTATGCCATGGCTCTGGCCGTCGATGAGATCGTCGATGTGGTCGAAGACTTTCTCAATATCGAACTGTCGCCGGATCGTCCGGGCGTGCGCGGCACCGCCGTCATCACCGGTCGCGCCTGCGAAATCCTCGACGTCGATCACTACCTGCTGCGCGGTCTGGCCGAACACGCCCGCCGTCAGCCCGCCCAAGACCTTATCACCGAAGCTGCCTGAGGTTCATTATGAGTATCCGTGATTACGTGACCCTGCGTGTCGGTGGCCAGCTGTTTGGCGTCGATGCCGCCCGCGTCCATGATGTCTTCCATCCGCGCGGCCTGACGCCCGTGCCGCTGTCGCGCACCGAAATCGCCGGCGTGCTGAATCTGCGCGGCCGTATCGTTACCGCCGTCTGCGCCCGCCGTCGTCTGGGCCTGTCGCCGCGCCCAGCCGATGCGCCGGAACCGCTGGCTATCGGTCTCGAAGTGCATGGCGATTCCTACGGCCTGGTCATTGACTCGGTCGATGAGGTCTTGAAGCTGGACGATGAAAAGTTCCACGCCCCGCCGGGCAACCTGCCGCCGCGCTGGGCCGAAATTATCGTCGGCGTTTATCAATTGGAAAAGGAACTTCTGATAGTTCTGGACCCGCACACCCTTCTGGACGCCGCCCACCTCAAGGCCGCCTAAGGTTTGCTGCGTGATTGACTCCGAAAAGCGGTGCCCACTTTTCGGATTGCGCTTACGGGCTCAGGAAAAAGCGATATGAAAACCTGCCTCGTCGTCGATGACAGCCGCGTTATCCGCAAGGTGGCGCGTCGCATTCTGGAAAACCTCCAGTTTGAAGTGGCCGAGGCCAATGACGGCCTCGAAGCCCTCAACTACTGCAAGTCGTCCATGCCCAACGCCATCCTGCTCGACTGGAACATGCCGGTCATGGACGGCATCACCTTCCTGCGTCAGTTGCGCAAGGAAGAGGGCGGCACCGACCCCGTCGTGGTCTTCTGCACAACTGAAAACGATCTGGCTCACATCACCGAGGCCCTGACCGAAGGCGCTTCGGAATACATCATGAAGCCCTTCGACGGTGAAATCCTCGAAGCCAAGTTCACCGAAGTCGGCCTTATCTAAGGTATTCCCAGCGTATGTCGCTTAACCCCAATCCCTCGGTATCGCTGCGCCCCCTGCGGGTGATGATCGTTGATGACTCGGCGGTCGTGCGCGGCCTTGTCACGCGCTGGATCGAAGCGGAAAGCGACATGGTCCTCGTCGGCTCCGCCACGGACGGCCAGAAGGGCATCGACAAGCTCAAGGAGCTTCAGCCCGATGTGCTGATCCTTGATATCGAGATGCCGAACATGAACGGCCTCGAAGCCCTGCCCAAGATGCTGGCGGCCAAGCCGGGCCTGAAGATCCTGATGGCCTCGACCCTGACGACGCGCGGGGCCTCGGTGACCATCCGCGCCCTCGAACTGGGGGCCGCCGACTATGTGCCGAAGCCTGACTCCGCCCGCATCGGCGGGGCAGACGGCTTCAAGAGCGAGCTTCTGACCAAGGTGCGCGCCCTGTGTGGTCGCACGCGCGCCTGGCCCAATGCCGCCGCCGCCGGTGCCTCGACCACGGCCCCCAGCGCCCCGGTTAACCTTAATACCCCCACCCCCGGCATCGTCGCGCCGATCCGCCGCATCGACCGCCCGGCCGGCTCACCGGCACCGGCACCGGCAACGCCGAACGGCCACGTGGCCGCCGCACCGCGTGTGCGGACCATGACCGGCCCGCGCCGTTGCGACATCCTGCTGGTCGGTGCCTCCACGGGCGGCCCCCCGGCCCTGCGCAACTTCCTCGCGGGTCTTGGCCCCGACTGGCGCATCCCGGTGCTGATCGTTCAGCACATGCCCTCGACCTTTACCACCATCCTCGCCGAACACCTCGACAAGGCCCTGCCTCAGACCGTGGTCGAAGCGCAGGACGGTATGGGCCTGAAAGGCAGCCATATCTATATCGCGCCCGGCGACTTCCACATGACGCTGAAAGGCACACCCGGTCAGCCGTCGCTTCGCCTCGATCAGTCGGCCCCCGTCAACTGGTGCCGCCCGGCGGTCGATCCGCTGTTTAAATCCGGCGCAGAACTGTACGGCAAGAACGTCGTCGCCGTCGTGCTGACCGGCATGGGCCACGATGGCCGTGACGGTGCGCGCGCTCTGGTCGATGTCAATGCCACCGTCATGGTGCAGGACGAAAAGTCGTCGGTCGTCTGGGGGATGCCCGGCGCCGTCGCCGAAGCCGGTCTGGCCGAATTTATAAAACCCATCGACGGTCTGGCGCAGACGTGCCGGGCCATCGCCAAAGGTGAGAGAATAATATGACCCCGGAAGATACCGAACACCTTGCCGCCCTGTTGAAGCAACGCTCCGGCCTGATCCTTGGCTCGGACAAGACCTATCTGATCGAAAGCCGTCTGGCCCCTGTGGCGCGCCGCGAAGGCTATGCCAATGTCGCGGCCCTGCTGACGGCCCTGCGCACCAAGCGCGACGAGAAGCTGATCTATACCGTCACCGACGCGATGACGACGAACGAGACCTTCTTCTTCCGCGACAAGACGCCGTTTGATCAGTTCAAATCCGACGTCCTGCCCGCACTGGCCAAGGCCCGCAGCGGCGACATCAAGATCTGGTGCGCCGCCTGCTCGACCGGTCAGGAGCCCTATTCTCTGGCCATGATGATGGAAGAGTCGCGCGCGCAGTTCCCGCGCGTCAATCTCGACATCCTCGCCACCGACATTTCCGAACGCTGCCTCGAAAAGGCGCAGGCGGGCCTCTATACGCAGTTCGAGGTGCAGCGCGGCCTGCCCATCCAAATGATGGTCAAGCATTTCGAGAAGATCGACGAAATGTGGCGCATCTCGCCCAAGATCCGTCAGGCTGTGCGTTACAAGAAGCTCAACCTGCTCGATGACCTGCGCTCCGTCGGTCGTCAGGACGTGATCTATTGCCGGAACGTGCTGATCTATTTCGATATCGAAACCAAGAAGCGCGTGCTGGAGCAGATGGCCACCCTGCTGGCCGATGACGGCTACCTGTTCCTTGGTGCGGCGGAAACCGTGCTCGGCATCACTGATGTGTTCAAGCCGATGGCGGGGATGCGCGGCCTCTATATCAAGAATCAGGCCGTAGGGGCCCAGCCGGTGCGCAAGTTCGGTAGCTGATACCAAGGGTCATTGAAAATGACTCTTGGTATTCCATTCGAGAATGTCTCATGTCACTGACACATATGAGACATTCTCGTTTCTTCAACGGCCGGATGCGGTCAGCATCTTCGGC
>NZ_JAIXSV010000246.1 GCF_027484505.1 Asticcacaulis sp. | reverse complement strand
GTCAAAAGCGGCCTGATGCAGCGTCTGGCCGACAGTCTGGAAACCGCGCTTCGGCTGGCCGACGGTCTGGCCATCGCCGAATACGCTGATATGGCCGAAGGCGAAACCGAGCCGAAGCGACTGATTTTCTCGGAAAAATTCGCCTGCCCGGTCTCTGGCTTTACCATTGCCGAGATCGAACCACGCCTGTTCTCGTTCAACAATCCGTTCGGGGCCTGCCCGACCTGTGATGGGCTGGGGGTCAAGCTGACCTTCGACCGCTCGCTGATTGTGCCCGATGAGTCGTTGAGCCTCAAGGACGGGGCCATTGCGCCGTGGGCCAAGGGCCCCTCGCCCTTGTACGCGCAAACGCTTGAAGCCCTGTCCGGGCATTACGGCTTCAAGATGGACACCAAATGGCGCGCCCTGACGCCCGAAGCGCAGGATGTCATCCTTCTGGGCTCCGGTTCGGAAAAGATCAAGTTCATCTATCAGGACGGCTCGCGCCGCTACGACGTGACCAAGCCGTTTGAAGGTGTCATCCCCAATATGGAGCGGCGCTACCGCGAAACCGACTCGTCGTGGGTGCGTGAAGACCTCAGCCGCTATCAGGCCGAAACCCCGTGCGAGGCCTGCGGCGGCAAGCGTCTCAAACCCGAAGCCCTGGCCGTGAAGGTCAATGCGAAGGACATCGCCGAAATCTCCGGCTTGTCGATCAAGAAGGCGCACGACTGGTTCGACGACCTGCAAAACCATCTGAGCGAAAAGCAGATGGATATTGCGCGGCGCATCCTGAAAGAAATCCTCGACCGCCTGAACTTCCTCAATGCGGTCGGGCTCGACTATCTCAACCTGTCGCGCAATTCCGGCACCCTGTCGGGTGGCGAAAGCCAGCGCATCCGCCTGGCGTCACAGATCGGCTCGGGCCTGACCGGCGTGCTTTATGTGCTGGATGAGCCCTCCATCGGCCTGCATCAGCGCGACAATGACCGCCTGCTCGACAGCCTGAAGGGGCTGCGCGATCTGGGCAATTCGGTGCTGGTGGTCGAACACGACGAAGACGCCATCCTCACCGCCGACTATGTGATAGACATGGGGCCAGCGGCGGGTGTGCACGGCGGTCAGGTGGTGGCCGAAGGTACGCCCGAAGACATCAAGGCCAATGCCAACTCCCTGACCGGGCAATATCTGACTGGCAAGCGCGAAATCCCCCTCTTCTTCTCGAAGGATACGGACAATGAGCGCCGTCCCATTAACAAGAAGAAGATGCTCAAGGTCATCGGGGCACGCGGCAACAATCTGAAAAACGTCACCGGGGAAATCCCGGTAGGGGTCATGACCTGCATCACCGGCGTCTCTGGCGGCGGCAAATCGACCTTTACGCTGGAAACCCTGCATAAGGCGGCGGCGCGGCGGCTGAACAATGCCTCGGCCAATCCTGCCGTCCATGACAAGATCGAGGGGCTGGAGTTTTTCGACAAGGTGGTCGAGATCGATCAGTCGCCTATCGGCCGCACCCCGCGCTCCAACCCCGCCACCTATACCGGAGCCTTCGGGCCGATCCGCGACTGGTACGCCGGCCTGCCGGAATCCAAGGCGCGCGGTTACGGGCCGGGCCGCTTCTCCTTCAACGTCAAGGGCGGGCGCTGCGAAGCCTGTCAGGGCGACGGCGTGATCAAGATCGAGATGCACTTCCTGCCGGACGTCTATGTCACCTGCGACGTTTGCAAGGGTAAGCGCTATAATCGCGAGACGCTGGAGATCGTCTTCAAAGGCCATTCCATCGCCGATGTGCTGGACATGACGGTCGAGGAAGGCGCCGAAGCCTTCAAGGCCGTGCCATCGATCCGCGACAAGCTGGAGACGCTGAAGCGCGTCGGTCTGGGCTATATCAAGATCGGTCAGCAGGCGACCACCCTGTCGGGCGGTGAGGCGCAGCGCGTCAAGCTGTCGAAAGAGCTGTCGAAACGCGCCACGGGCAAGACCCTGTATATTCTTGACGAGCCAACCACGGGCCTGCACTTCGAGGATACGCGCAAGCTGCTGGAGGTGCTGCACGAACTGACCGACCACGGAAACACCACCATCGTGATCGAGCACAATCTGGACGTCATCAAGACGGCCGACTGGCTGCTCGATTTCGGCCCGGAAGGTGGCGACGGCGGCGGTGAGATCGTGGCCTTTGGCACCCCGGAAAAGGTGGCGGACAATCCGAAGTCGTGGACCGGCAAATACCTGAAAGACATTCTGGCCCGACACAAGGCGCGGAAATAACAAGGGGTTTAGCCACGAAAAGCACGAAAAGCGAGGAAAGGCGCACAGGCAAAAACATCTGCCTGTCTTTTCAAGATTTTCGTGTTTTTCGTGGCAAATCCTCTTTGCTCAGTGAAAGTGAACACTGCGTTAACCCTGTTGCGGCATTGAATCGAACATCGTCACCCTCGATTCGAGACCCGTCATGCGCCGTCCTGTTTTGCTTTTTACGGTTGCCGCCTTAGCCCTCATGGGCGCGGGCCTTTCATCGTGCGGCAAGCCCAAGGCGGAGCACGGCGACCCCCACGCCGAGGCCGCGGGCGATCATGGCGGCGGGGACCACGGCGGGGGTGGTCACGGCGCAGCAAAGGGCGACGTCAGTCACTGGAGCTACGAAGGCGATGACGGCCCGGCGCACTGGGGCGATCTCAGCACCGAGAACAAGGCCTGCAAGACCGGCCCACGTCAGTCGCCGATCAATCTCAGCGGTGTGGCGGCCCCCAAATCGGTCAATCTGACGCTCGACTATACCTCGTCCCCGGCCAAGATCCAGAATCTGGGGCACGCCATTCAGGTCTCCCCGACCGACGGCGGCGGCGTGGTGATGGATGGGGTGCGCTACAAACTGGTGCAGTTCCACTTCCATACCCCGTCCGAACACACCATCGACGGTCACCGCGCGGCTATCGAAACCCACTTTGTGCATAAGAATGACAAGGGCGATCTGCTGGTGATCGGTGTTCTGTCGGATGTGGGCGTGGCAGACCCGATGCTGGCCCCCATCTGGACGTGGCTGCCGACCGATCCGGGCCCGGCGGCCCTGATCCCCGACCTGCTGGTTAATGCGCGCGACCTGATGCCGGCGACCGAAGAATTTTACGCCTATTCCGGTTCACTCACCACGCCGCCGTGCACGGAAAAAGTCACCTGGCTGGTCTATGCCTCACCGCTGTCGATTTCACCGGAACAGGTGGACGCCTATCAGCGCCTGACTGGGCCGAATGCCCGCCCCATTCAACAGCCACAAGGCCGCGACATTCTGCACCTTGTCGGAAGCTGATCAGGCCTTCGGGCTGTTTTTCAGGGTCTGATAAGCCGCGGCAACGGCCCCCACTCCCAACGCGGTCGTCAAAGGCGACACGATTGTATTCACCGCGACATAGGCGGCGTTAACCGGTGACAAGAGGGTGCTGAGACTGGAAAAATCCGGGGCCGGTACGTCGGCTATGGTGACGATTTGTTCGCCGGTAATCCAGACGGCCAGTGCCATATAGATCACATAAAACAGGACCCCAACGAGCAAAACCAAGGCAAAGGCGAGCCCGAATCCTCCCAGCAGCGTCCAGAAACGGCCACGGGTGAGCACTAATGACCCTAATAAATTCAGTCGCTTCTCATCAAAACTTTGCACGCCCACCATGGAGAGGCGAACGGCAAGCCAGACATTCAGCAAGGTGGCAGCTAAGGCAACCAATGAACTTACGGTTGGCACAAGCGCCTTAGCCACAGCCTGAGCGATCAGGGACAGCAGACCGTTAAGGATCATAAGCGGGACGATACTCAGCATCATCACCACCAGAACCATCAATACCAAGGAAAAGATAAGGACGACCTGCCGCACTTCGTCCATGCCCAGCCGCAGATACCCATAGCTGGGTGAATAGCCACCAAGAACAGCCCGATAAACGGCACAGGTCATAACAGCATAGAAGACCAACCCTATGAGGGCAGCCAGAAAGAAGGCACCGGTTTGCCTTATCAGTTCAATACCTTCTGCGGCCTCTTTTTCGAGGCTCATATGCTGAGTTAAAGGTACACCGGCCTGCGCCAGAATAAATATGCATATGATGAGGTTCAGCAGAAGCAATGCCCCCCACCACGCAATCAGGATGGGCCGCTCACGGATGATACGGAAGCCTTCAAAGGCAAAATCAACGGAGGAGGCCATGCACGGAACCGGGGAAAGAGAACGTCCTATCCCTTAGCGCGAAGTGCGCTGATTTGCCTATAGGCGGATGCCAAAAAAGCGATGCTGAGCGGCATGAAGACGCCGACGCCCAGCGCCAGATTGATCATGCCCCCCAGAGGCAGGCCGGCCACGACCATCAGCGGCGGCATAAGGCTGCTCAGGACGATAAACGGCAACAGGATATAGACGTAACCGAGGCCCAGCTTGACGGTCTGACCCGAAGACAGGCTGAGCGCATTGAGCGACACTAGTCGATGCTCAGCCACCGTGGCGGCCCGATGCAGCCACAGTTTTACGGTCAAGATGCTGAGCGTCAGAAGAACGGCGATGATCGCAAGGCCAACCACGACCCCTTGCGGTTGCGCCCCTTCGATCAGGGTGCGCAGCAAAGCCTGCGGCGTGTGGTAGCTGTCTTCGGGCAGGCCCGCCGCCCCCATAAACAGAGCCAGCACCACGGCCCCCGCGATAAACACGATAGACCAGAACAGCAGGACCAGCGCGCTGGCCCCCAGGAGGCGGCGTTCGGCCCGGCCGAACTGCAAGCCGCCAAAGCCCAGACCTTCGGCCGCGGCAAAACGCTCCCCAAACAGCGCGACGCGGTACAGCGCTCCCGCCGCCGCCGTATGGGCGATCAGGCCCGCCACGATCAGGGCGCGACGCAGCCAGACATTGAGATGCGGCAAATGCCCCAGCAGCAGGATCACAAACAGAATACCCAGAACCGGGCCCGCCTTACGCCACAACAGCGGCAGGCTCTGCCCGGCCGTCTTCAGCGCACCGATCAGATGAAAGGCCGTGCCGAAACTCATTGTCGAAATCCCCAAAAGCCCGATAACCCGCAGCGTTAACCCTAAGCAGGGCTCACTGTTAAACAAATCCTTTCCCTTTAAAAGGGCAAAGGCAACCTGCCCGATGTTTTTCATCGAGACCGTGACATCGTCATACGATCTCATTATATGACCCGCATGACAGTCCAACCCGTACACATCATTGGCGGCGGCCTCGCCGGTTCCGAAGCCGCCTGGCAACTGGCTCAGGCCGGTATCCCCGTCATTATCCACGAAATGCGCGGTATCAAGCCGACCGACGCGCACCAGACCGACGGCCTCGCCGAGCTGGTCTGTTCCAACTCGTTCCGCTCGGACGACTGGGAATACAACGCGGTGGGTCTGCTGCACGCCGAGATGCGCCGCGGCAACTCGCTGATCATGGCCTGCGCCGACAAGCATCAGGTGCCGGCCGGCGGTGCGCTGGCCGTGGATCGCGAGGGCTTCTCGCAGGCCGTCACCGCCGCGCTGGTGGCGCATCCTCTGGTGACCCTCCTGCGCGAGGAGGTCACTTCGCTGAAGGACACGGACTGGAAAAACGTCATCTGCGCCACGGGTCCGCTGACGTCGGAATCCCTGTCCGAGGTCATTCTGGAACTGACCGGCGAAGGCCACCTCAGCTTCTTTGACGCCATCGCCCCCATTGTCCACGCCGAAAGCATCGACATGTCGATTGCCTGGCGGCAGTCGCGCTATGACAAGGAAGGCCCCGGCGGCGACGCGGCGGCCTATATCAACTGCCCCATGACGAAGGACCAGTACGAGGCCTTTGTCGATGCCCTGCTCACCGGCCCCAAGGCCGATTTCAAGGAATGGGAGCACGTCCCCTATTTCGACGGTTGCCTGCCCATCGAGGTGATGGCCGAACGCGGGCGCGAAACCCTGCGCTATGGCCCGATGAAGCCCGTGGGTCTGACCGATCCCAACAATCCGACCGTCAAACCGCATGCGATTGTTCAGCTTCGGCAGGATAATGCCCTGGGAACGCTGTATAATCTGGTTGGTTTCCAGACCAAGCTGAAACACGGCGCTCAGGCAGAGGTCTTCCGCATGATCCCCGGTCTTCAGAACGCGCAGTTTGCGCGTCTGGGCGGCTTGCACCGAAATACCTTTATCCAGTCTCCCAAGGTGCTGGGGGCCGATCTGCGTCTGAAACGCCTCATCGGTGAGCGGTCTTTGCGCTTTGCGGGGCAGATCACCGGCGTGGAAGGCTATGTCGAAAGCGCAGCCATGGGCCTTCTGGCCGGGCGCTTTGCCGCAGCTGAAGCCCGCGGCGAAACCCTGTCGCCACCGCCGCCAACCACGGCGTTAGGGGCCCTGATCGGGCATATTACCGGCGGACATCTGGCCGACGAAAAGGCCTCGTTCCAGCCCATGAATATCAACTATGGACTCCTGCCGCCGATGGAGCCCCCGAAGTTCGATGAAGAGGGCAAGAAGATCCCCGTCAAAGACCGCACCCGCGCCAAGAAACGCCAGATGAGCGTTCGGGCCTTGCGCGATATCGAGACGTGGTTAAAAACAGAGGCGGTTCCGGCCTGAGTGCCGCCTGATATGTGTGTGTGATGAAAGCCCTTGCCCCTCTTCTTGTCCTGTCCGTTCTGGGCTTAAGCGCCTGCGCCACGACCGATACGCCACCGGTCGTGCCGGTGCCTGTTGTTGTGCCCTCTTCGCTGCAACCGCAGCCCGTTCTGCTGTTTGACGTGCAGAAGGAAGGGCGCAAGCTCTACACACTCAACGATGAATTCCCCTATTGCGACAGGTTGACGGGCAAGGTTGTGGTGGTCCCTAAATGGTTCCGCACCGACTTCGCGTCTGTGCCGTGGTTCGGGCAGTTTGCCGTCAATACGGACGGGCCGACCATCCGCGCGGCCATCGTTCACGACTGGCTCTACGCCATCGGGGAGCCGGGTAAGCGTCAGGACGCCGACGACATCTTCTATCGCGCCATGCGCAAATGGGGCGTCAGCGAAATCGAAGCCCGCATCGCCTACAATGCCGTGCGCACGGGCGGTGAAAAGGGCTATGGGCTGGCGTCGGACTGGGTGTTCGTCAATCCGGCCTTCCCTTCGGCGCGCTTCCCCGCTCCGTTCGTCAAGCCCAAGACGGGCGTGATCATGACCCTGCCGCAGTGCAAGGGCTTTGAAGAGATGGTGGCCAAGGGCTGGAAGGCCTATCCGTTATATCCGGCCCCCGCAGTGCCAACTGTGTCACAACCCCCTAAAAAGAAACCGCTGTTCGGGATTGGGTAAGGCTTCGATTTAAATCCAGCCCGTCACAAACGCCCACAGCAGTTTCAGACGCACCGACAGGGCACTGCGCATGCGCCCCTGCCACAGATCGGCAGCCACCGCGGTCGGCAGCACCAAGGGCAACAGGGCCGACGGCACGCGCTTAAGCCCCTGACGCGCCTCACGGTAGAGATGACGGCCCTCTTCCGCGCCCGCTTCGTCGGCGTTCAAACGACCCGCCACCTTCAGTGTCGCCAGAGTCTGAAAGCGGGCCGGAATGAGCACGCACGCTGCATCGGCCGTCGGGTCCAGCACCTTCGCCGCCTGCGCCAGCACCACAGCCTGTCCCTTGTCGGCCACGCTCAACGCATCGCGCAGGGACAGGCGGCCATTCAGTTGTAAGCGATGGGGTTCGATGGCGTCGATAAGCGCCTGCATATCGAGGTTGTGGCGTTCGGCCACGCCCGCCAGCGCCGCACTCAGCGGATGATAACGCACCTTGCGCCCATCGCGGATTTCCTCCAGCGCCTCAACCCACCACGTATAGCGGATATCACCCAGCAGCGGTTCGGAGACGCGGGCCGGGATATCACGCAGCACTTCAGCAAAGGCCAGCAACGCCCGCACGTCGGTCCGCTTCTGCCTATCCTCAATGAACTGCGCCGACAAGCGCACGATTTCATCACGCGGTACGGTTTCGTCTTCGGGCAAGATCGGAGAGTCAGACATGCCCTGCCCTTACCCTGCCGCACACCAAAAGCAACAAAAAACCGCCCTGCCAAACGGACAGGGCGGTCGTTTGTCAGGCTGGCAGAACCTCTTAAGGCTGCGGGGCCTTCTTGCCCTTGAAGCCGCCGACATCAACGACCTCGGCTTCGGCCGCGTTGCGGTTGACACCCCACAACAGGATGACCGGGGCCGCGACGTAGATCGACGAATAGGTGCCGATGATGATACCGAAGATCAGCGCCACCGAGAAGGAGAACAGTGCCTCCCCGCCCAGAACCGCCAGACCGGTCAACGCCATGACCGCCGTCACCCCGGTAATGATGGTCCGCGACAGGGTTTCGTTGATCGACAGATCGATCACGTCCTTAAGCGGCATCTTTTTGTACTTACGCAGATTTTCACGGATACGATCGAACACGACGACCGTATCGTTCATCGAATAACCGATGATGGTCAGGATGGCTGCGACCGCTGTCAGGGTAAATTCCAAACGGAAGACGGCGAACAGGCCGAAGGTCAGGATGACGTCGTGCATCAGGCCGACGACCGCCCCCATGCCGAACTGCCATTCAAAGCGGAACCAGATATAGACCATCATCAGGCCAATGGCGAAGACCAGCGCCAGAATACCGCCGGTGAACAGCTCACCGGATACCTTCGGGCCGACCACAGTAGCCGGTTTGAAGCTGGCGTCCGGGAACTGCGCCTTGATCGAGGTCTGCACGCGATCCAGTGCCGCCTGTGCATTGGTGGTCGGCGACTCGAAGCGGATCATGGCGTCCTGACCCGACTGCCCGGCACCCTGCACCTGCACGTCATGCAGGTCCAGCGTATCAAGGGTACTGCGCAGCTTGGCGAGATCAATGGTGGATTTCTGCGACATTTCAAGGATGGTACCGCCCTTGAAGTCCACACCACAGTTCAGACCGCCGCAGGGCGGCGTGGCCGGCCAAATGGTGAAGAACAACGAACCGGCGACCAGAACGATAGAGATAATCCCGGCCAGCTTCGAGAAGCGCACAAAGCCAAAATTCGTCTTTTGCGGCAGGATCTTGATCAGCGGCCACGTGCCCTTACCGTCCGGGGCCTGAATCGGCAGGGTCTTGGGGCGACGGGCATGATACCACCAGGCGAGCAGCAGTTGCGTGACCATAACGGCCGAGAAGACCGAGGTGATAACGCCCAGCGACAGGGTCCAGGCGAAGCCGCGCACCGGCCCGGCCCCGAAGAAGAACATGATCGCCGCCGCGCCGAGCGAGGTCAGGTTGGCATCGATAATGGTTTCCATAGCCTTGGAAAAACCGGCATCCAGCGCACCGATTACATTGCGGCCGGCGCGAATCTCGTCGCGCATCCGCTCATAGATCAGCACGTTGGCGTCAACGGCCACGGCCAGAGTCAGGATCAGACCAGCAATGCCCGGCAGGGTCAGGGTCGCCTGCGTCACAGACATACCAGCGATGATCAGGATCAGGTTGACGATCAGGGCAGCGATGGAAATGCCGCCGAACAGCCAGCCATAGGCCAGCAGCATGAAGATCAGCACCGAAATAAACGCGATAATGGTCGAAAGCTGGCCCTTAGCCACCGAGTCAGCCCCCAGTTCAGCCGAAACCACGCGCTGTTCTTCGATATTCAGCGGCGCGGTCAGCGCCCCGCCGTTCAGCACATTAACCAGTTCCGAGGCTTCCTGAACGGTGAAATTGCCCGTGATTTGCCCGGAACCGCCGGTGATGGCGCTGATGATGCGCGGCGCGGAAACGACCTTGCCGTCGAGGATGATGGCAAACGGACGACCGATATTTTGCGACGTGGCTTCACCGAACTTGCGCGCGCCTTCGCCATCAAAGCGGAAACCGATGGCCGGACGGTTGCTCTGATCGGTATCGACAAAGGCCTTGGTCAGGTTTTCACCCGACACGATCACGCGTTTCTTGACGACCATGGACGGCGGCAAGGTCGGGTCAGAGGTCGGCAGCAGCTCGGAACCCGGCGGCACACGACCGGCCGCTACATCCGCCGGCGACGCCGACTCATCCACCATCTGGAAGGTCAGCTTGGCGGTCGTACCGATCACGCGCTTGAGCTGCTCCGGATCGCTTTCACCGGGGGCCTGCACCACGATGCGGTTGGTGCCCTGACGGATGATGGTGGGTTCGCGTGTCCCCAGATTATCGACGCGGCGACGCACGGTTTCAATCGACGCGTCCACGGCACCGGACGAAGCCGCAGCCTTGCCTTCCTTGGTGTAGGTCAGGTGAATGACCTGGTCGGCTTCCTTGGTGATGGCCACATCGCGCGCTGAAGGATTGTTGACCAGCGGATTAGACAGCGGCGTCAGGGCGGTCAGGGCGGCATCGACACGCCCGGCTTCGTTGATGCGCACGCTGACCACATCGCCCTGAGCGGTGAGGCTGCCGAAGGCAATCCCGGCGCTGCGCAGGCGGTCGCGCGTTTCTTCGGTCAGGTTCTTGATCTTGTCCCGCGCCAAAGCCTCCGTATCGACTTCGAGCAGAAGGTGCGAGCCCCCTTGCAGGTCGAGACCGAGGTTCAGGCCGTTCTTGGGCAGGAAACCATACTGGTCAAGGACCGTTTTCGGCAGAAGGTTGGGCAGGGAAAACCATATCCCCAGCAGGGTGACGAGCGTCACCAGGGTGATTTTCCAGCGGGACAATTGCATCATGATCGTTACGACCCTTTAGCTCCCGCTATAAAAGTTCGCGGGAACGGGTTGAATAAAAACACAAAAAGCCTGTCTGACGGATCAGACAGGCCCTGAGGGACTTAAGGTGCTTAGGCGGCCTTGTCATTGGCCGGGGCGGGTTCGCCCTTGGTACGGACTTCGGCGATCATCGACTTGACGACCGGCACATTCACGCCCGACGCGATTTCCACCATCACCTGGGTCTCTTCGACGCGGGTGATCTTGCCGATCATACCGTTCGACAGCACAACCGTGTCGTTGCGCTTGACGGCATTGAGTTGCGCCTGATGTTCCTTGGCACGCTTTTGCTGCGGGCGGATGATGAGGAAGTACATCAGGACGAAGATCGCCACGAAGGGCAGAAGCTGAACAAGAGCGGCAGTATCCAAGACCGGGGTCTCCGTTTAGGCCCGCCAGCGGCAGGCAGGAAAGAGGGTTGCGCCATACATAGGCACACAGATTAAAAGGTCAATGCGCTTTTTACGGCTTCCTTACGCGGGCAATGCTTTGGGCAGGCCATGGACCCCGCCTCAGGGCAGAACCAGTGTCGGATCAAAGGGCTTGGCGATTTCAGAGGACGGGGTGTAGCGCACCTCGAAATGCAGTTGCGGCCGGTCCACCGCCCCCGACTTGCCCATGGTGCCGACGGCCTGCCCCTGAGCAACCTTTTGCCCGGACTTCACGCTGACCTTACCAAGGTGCGAATAGCCAGTGTAGAAGCCATCGGAATGGCGGATATAGACCGTATTACCCAGTTCCTTCACCTGATCGCCGACATAGACCACCGTACCTTCATCGGCGGCCACGACGTCTGCGCCTTCCGGCCCACCAATATTAATGCCGTCATTGCGCACATTGGGGGCCAGTTGCCCATAGCGTACCAACACATTGCCCTTGTACGGCCAGACAAAGCGCCCCTTGCCCAGCTTGACGATTCCGGCCGTATCCGACGGCAGGGTTTTGGCGACCTCAACCGGCTTTGATGGTGCTGGCGTCGGGGCGGTCACTACCGGCTTGGCGACGACAGGCGTTGCGGCCACAGGGGCTGTCACCACTGGCTTAGGAGCTGGCGGCGTCACGGCAGGTTTCGGCGCATCGGCCTGCGCCACGACCGCCTTGACACGCTCAGGGGCCGGCCCGGAGGCGTAGGTTTCCGTTCCCTTGTCCTTCGCCGTCTCAGGCAACAAAATCTTTTGACCAATATGGGTCACCGAGTCAGACGCCAGACCGTTCATCTTGTAGAGGGTCTGCACCGGCACGCCGAAACGCCGCGACACGCCGAACAGCGTATCCTTGGCCTGAAGCGTGTAGACAAACCCCGCTCGGCTGTCGTGCACCGGGAGGGTCGCGGTGGGCTTCGGGGCAGACGGCAAAGGCTTCGTTGCTACGGTATTGGCCGGTGGCGGCGGCGGAGGCGGGGGTGGCAACTCCGTGGTCGTGATCCCGCCCTTGGAGCCTAACGGCTGAATCCCCGTCGGCTCCTCGGCCGGTGCCGGGGACGGCTCCGCCGCTGCGGGCTGCGGCCCTTCGGCGACCGGCCTGTTCTCCATATAGATGGGATATTTCGGCGTCTGGGGCATCACCGTACAAGCCGAAAGGGCCGCAGCCAGCACCACCGGCAGGACAAGAACGGAAATTCGCTTGAAGGTGCGCATAAGGGTCTCCGGAGCGTCAGTAGTCTCGCGCCTTTATGACCGAACTATGGATAATGAAAGATTACCGCAACGCACATCTGTTGAGGATTTGCAAAGGAAAGCGCTACAGATATGGGGCGCGACTTTATATATAATGAGTATGATCTTATAATTCTGATAATTAATTCAAAACGCCCGGACTCTTGCGACTCAAAAGGACAGCTCTCCCATTGTGAAAAGCAGTGACTAGCTGTGATCATTAGGCATCACTCCACACTTCAAGGTGACAAATCGGCGCAGCGTCAATAAACCGTCATATCTAAAACGTATATATAAAATAATCTCATTTGCATTTATTATATGCAGGTTCGTAAGGGGGCTTCACGGACAGCGCATCGCAAACGGGACCCAGCCTCGCACAGTTCTCGCCTGAATACCTCCTCTCGAGGTCTTAGGGACGCTTAGCCCGCCGGTATTCGCCGACGGGAGGGGACGGCGCGCGCCTTCGGGCGGCGTCGGGACACAACCAACGGAGATACCCATGTTCAACCCGCCATCGCGCCTCAAGCTCGCGGCCCTGACCGGTACCAGCGTCCTCGCGCTCGCTCTGGTTCCGGCCGTTCACGCCCAGACGGCTAAACAGCCGGAAGCCAAACCGGCTGCTGACGATACCATTACCGAAGTGGTCGTCACCGGTCAGCGCCTGTCGAATGCCAACTCGATCCTGGCCCAGAAAAAGGCCACCGCTGTCGTCAACGTCATCTCGGCTGACGATCTGGGCAAGCTGCCCGACGCCAATGTGGCCGATGCCCTGGCCCGCATCCCCGGCGTCAATGTCGTGGTCAATCAGGAAACCGGCGAAGGCGAATACGTTTCCATCCGCGGTCTGGCCAGCACCTATAACGCCTATTCGATCAACGGTGTGCGCGTCGCGCTGACGGACGCCAGCTCACGCAAGATGTCGATGACGGTCCTGCCGCCCAACGGGCTAAAGGCGATCTCGGTCAACAAGACCCTGACGCCTGATCTTGACGGTGACGCCATCGGTGGCTCGGTCAACTTCGTGACGCCCACAGCTTTCGATTTCCGCAAGCCCACCGTTCGCGTCTTCGCCTCCTACGGCCTCAATGACCGCGCCCAGAAGCAGGACGAAGAGGCCGGCAGCGGCCAGATCCAGATCGACGGAGCGCGCAAGTTCGGTGATGGGCGCTTTGGCCTGTTCGGTTCGGTCTATTACGGCAAGAGCCACTACACCAACGAAGAGTCCGAAAACGACGGCGAATGGGAACCCTACCGCTGGCGCAAGGATTCGACCGAAGCCATCGACAGCCGCTCCATGTACCTGCCCGGCATCGACCTCGACTTCCGCCGCGGTGAGCAAAAGCGTTATGGCGGCAACTTCTCTGCCGACTACCACTCCGAGCAGCACGACCTGTACGTGCGTGGTCAGTACGCCAAGCTGGAGCGCACCGGCACCAATGACTATACCGACTTCCGCAGCCGCACCACCAAGCGCTTGACTCAGGTCAATCTGGAAGACACCACCCTGCTGCAACCGGAGCAGATGATCACGGGCCGTGACTCTGTGAAGGGTAACATATACGGCTACACCACCGCTCAGATCGTCGATGCGGACAAGGACGGGATCATCACCGACGCCGATCGCAAATCGAGCAACTCCTACTGGTCATTGTTTGGCCGTTCCGGCGTCTGGAACCCCAAGGCCTTCCAATTTGCCCGTACCCACGAATCTCAGGATCAGGAATCGTCGCTCTACACCATCAATGCCGGCGGTCAGAGCCGCTTTGAACGCCTGACGCTCGATTACGACCTGAGCTATTCCTACGGCGAAAAAGGCACGCCTCTGTATTACAGCATCGGCTATAACTGCGATAAGTGCTCGACCGATCCGATGTTCACCTCTACCGGCATCCTGTGGTCGTCGGCCGATCCGCGCTTCCCTCTGGCGCAGCTTCCGGCCTATGCCACCAATGTCGATCGTCGCGACGACCTTCTGCCGTTCGATGGGGCGTCCATGAATCAGGACAAGCAGTCGGATGCCCGTACCGCACTGAAGCTCGATGCCCGTTATGAAATGAGCGGCCTGATCGATTACGTAAAGGGTGGCTTTAAATATCTGAAGTCGGAGCGTGAATACGACTACACCCCGGTCTGGGAAGGCGATCTGTCCGGCACGCCGTTGGCCGGTAAGTCACTGGGAGCCTCCGGTCTGGTCGAGCGTCAGGTCGATGGCTTCTTCAAGGACCGCTACTACTATGGCTCCATCCTGAGCCGCGAGAAGGTCATCGCCGCCGTCAACGCCGCCCGCGCCGCCAACCCGGTGACCTATTCGACGGATGACCTGAACAGCGACGACAAGAAGGGCTCGGAAACCATCTATGCCGGTTACGCTCTGGCGCATATCCAGTCGGGCGACCTCGAAGTTATCGCCGGTGCCCGCGTCGAACACACCAAGGTGGAAACCACCGCATGGATTGACGACGGCACTAAGTCGGGCTTCGGCAAGACCGAAAAGGACTATACCAATGTCCTGCCCAGCGTCACGGCCGTCTATCGTCAGGGTCAGAACCTGATCTATCGTGGCGCCATCTGGACCAGTTTCTCGCGTCCGGAATACGCCAACATTTCTCGCGGCGAAAGCATCACCCGTGACAAGGTGACTCAGGAAATCGTCGCCATCAGCCGCGGCAATCCGGACCTGAAACCGGCCGAGTCGGTCAATTTTGATCTGGCGGCGGAATATTATCCGGACCGTTCCAGTCTGGTGTCAATCGGCGTCTTCCACAAGAAGATGAAAAACTTCATCTTCACCAATGGTCGCTCGGTCAATGCCGACACCAAGGAAGGCACCATCACCATCACTCAGCCGCAAAACGGTGAGGACGCGACCCTGACCGGCGTTGAACTGAACCTGATCAAGTCGTTCGAAGGTCTCAAGGCCCCGTTTGACGGCTTCGGCGTCGAAGCCAATATCACGTCGCAGAATTCAACGGCGGAAACCGGGCTTGCCTATCGCCGCGGTCATCCGATCTCCTTCCTGCAGGCACCGGACCTGATCTACAACACTTCGCTGACCTATCAGAAGTACGGCATCGAGGCCAAGCTGAGCTATCAGTATCAGGGGGCCTATATCGAAGACACCCGCGACAACGCGGTCGATAAGTGGGTGCAGCCGAACAAGTCGCTCGACCTCCATACGCGCTACACCATCCGTCCGGGCCTGACGGTGGACTTCGACGTGCAGAACATTCTGGATGGCCACCGCTACTACACCACCAAGGGCCGCAGCCCCTCCTATCAGAAGGACTATATGGAGCCAGGCCGTAACTTCATCCTGCGCCTTGCCTACAGCTACTGATAGGTTCGTCTATCTCTGACCTTGCCCTTCCGGCCCCGGCCGGAAGGGTTTTTCTTTACTCCAAAGCAAACAATTGTTTTTCCATAACAAAGCCTGTTTGCGTTTCCGGGCGCGCTTTGTATGCTCTGCGCCCGTAGCTTATACCAAGGGTAATTAGAAATGACTCTTGGTATTCCTTTCGAGAATTTTTTATGTAGCTGATACATATGAGAAATTCTCGAGTTTTCAGCGGCCGGATGCGGTCAGCATCTTCGGTCGTTGGTATTACCAAAGAGAGAATCATGACCGTTTCGACTGACGACAGTGCCGAGCGTAGCCGCCGCCGTGAAACCGGCAGCCTGTCGATAGGAGCGCTCAAAGCCTTCGTCACCGTCGTCGATCAGGGCTCTTTTTCACGCGCCGCGGCGGTTTTGGGTGTGTCTCAGCCCAACATCTCCAATCAGATCAATGCGCTGGAGCAGGTTTGCGGTGTGCGCCTGCTCAACCGGCGCACCCAGAACCAGAACCTGACCGATGCCGGGCGTGAACTTTACACACGGGCGCGTCTGGTCATCAGCCGCGTCGATGATTTCGAAATGACCGCCAATCTGTTCAGCGGTTTAAAGCGCGGGCGCCTTTCGGTCGGCTTTTCCACTCCGCCAGCGGCTATGCAACTGATCAGTCAGTTTATCCGTACCTATCCGGATATCGAAATCTCCACGCGGCTTGGCAATACGCGCTCCCTGACGCAGGATGTGATGGAATGCCGGGTCGATGTGGCCATCATCTCCCTGCTGGAACCCGATCCGGTGCTGGCTTGCCATCTGGTGTTCGAGCAGTCGCTCAATCTGGTGGTGCCCGTCGATCATCCCTTCGCCCAGCGCTCCCATATCGAAGTCCGCGAACTGAGCGGCCTGCCGCTGATCCTGCGTGAAGACGGCTCGGTGACGCGCGCCCTCACAGAAATTGCCCTAGGGCGCAGCGCCAACAGCTTGGAACGGGGTTTCATCGTCGAAAGTCGCGAAGCGGTGAAGGAAGCAACCGCCCACGGCATCGGCTTTGGCTGCATTCTGGATGGCGAAATCGGGCACGATGTGCGCCTGAAGGCGCTGCCGGTTCACGGAATGCCACGCGCCGGCGGTGTCTATATCGTGACCCTGCGTGAAAACATGGAAATTCCGGCGGTTTCGGCCTTTATTCGCCTTGCCGGACTGCGGGAAAATAGTCTATAATTAAATTAAATATCATCATGAGATGGATTTAATATTTTTATGACAACACCCACAAATCTCGCCACCCTGCACACTGAAATCCGGGACATCTATCTGGGCAATGCCCAACGTCCCTACGGACTTTACGGCATCAATCAGCTTCAGCACGCCCTTCAATCGGCGGCCCATGCCGAGGCGCAGGCCCTGTCGTCGGCCCTCGTCATCGCCTGCCTGCTGCACGATGTCGGGCACATGGTTCACGATCTCGGCGAAGCCCCGGCCGAAGACGGTATCGACGATCTGCACGAGGTTCTGGGCGCTGAATGGGCTGCGGCGCGTTTCCCGCTGGCTGTCAGCGAGCC
>NZ_JAIXSV010000177.1 GCF_027484505.1 Asticcacaulis sp. | reverse complement strand
TTCATCTCCGGCCTTATGGCCCAGCGGGTGCCCTTCATCGTTGCCGAACTGGGCAAGGATGCCGACCCCTTCATGCTGCACCTCTATGCGGCGCTGGCAGAGAAGGAACGCAGCCTGATTGCCCAGCGCACCCGCGCGGCCCTGGCAGCAGCAAAGGCAAAGGGGGTGGCGCTGGGCAACCGGACGAACCTTGACGACGCCCAACGGAAGGGGGCCGCAGCAAATGCAATTGCCGCAGCAGAGTATGCAGCGCGGATGGCTTCGCAGATTTCAGACCTTCGCGCCACGGGGGCCTCGCTGCGAAAGATCGCAGACACCCTGAATCAGAGAGGTGTGAGGGCGCGGAATGGCGGTGAATGGTCCGCAATGCAGGTAAGACGGATTTTGCAGTTGGGCGGCCATGTAGCAGCGGGCCAGCACAGCAAATCAGTGGGAACGTGGGCTTCGGCTTGATGCGGAACGCTAAGCGATCCAGGCCTATGAAAACGGTGGTAACTGGACCCTTGTGGATGACTTCACAGAAGTTGAGTCCGGCAAGCGTAGCTACCGTCCCCAACTCTCAGCATCTATGGCTGTTTGCAGCATCCGTTGCAGCACATTGGTCATTGCCAAGCTTGACCGGCATTGTCATCTCGCCCCAATAGCCTCTCCGAGGAACTTAACATTTGGCGCATAAGCACTGCCCAAGGGGCACTTCAGCGGGTAAACTAGGCCCCACAAATCTTAAAGATTAATGGAAAGCTGCAATACTCAGCTGCTGGCATCGAACAACACTCAAGTATTTTCAGGGGAAACTAAGTTGGACTGAACAGCTTTTGTAGCCACCATTATATGGCCTGCTGAAGGAGCACCGGCTATTCGTTCGGAAACACAAGAATTGATCGCCTCGTCGAACTGCTCAAGCAAGTCCACAATTTCCTTGACCTGAGCTGCTTCAATGTCCGGAGAATTTAAGCTGCGCACTCGATCAACTCTTTTGTGCGCAACCGCACCACGTGCTTCACCAAAACTGTGAAGCTGTCCGATCAACTCGCTCGGTAGATCTTCGATCCTACACCCGCAGAAGTGGGCAAGTTCTGAGAACGCACTCTTCTTAATTCCATTATTTTTATCCAAAATTTCCTCAATCTGTCTTATATGATCATTTATTCTCTTTTCAAAATCCTGGACAGTGGACAAGGATCGCAGTTTATCGTCACCTACTCTATGTGCAAATGCTGCAAAAGCATTAAGCAACGTATGTGTTACGGTATTTTTTGTTTTCCATAAACGCAAACTTTCGCTTAATGCGTATCTAACTCGATCCTCCAGAAAGTGCTCGAATTCCGCATGAACTAGGAGCCTGAACGCTGCAATGCAATCCAGTTCTTCCTGTAGCGGATTACGGTCCGCAGGAATAGTAAAGTTAATGAACTTCAGTCGAATCTCATCGACTCGGGCTACTAACCTGGCGTAATCGGAACTTGGCATCTCAGCCTGCCCTATTTTAGACGGCGGGTTGGAGGAGTGAACTCTCTACCAAGGATGGCAGATAGTGCTAGTCCCCACGAGTCTATCCTAGTGGCTGTCGCTATCGGCGTCTTGGTGGTCTGTTCAATTGAACGCCTGAAGTTTTCATCTTCAGCACAAATTCTCTTGAATTCACTCTGTATGTCTTCTTTCTTTTCCTGAAGAACATCCCTTAGCCCATCTTCACAAAAATACCGAGCTACGGCATCGAACACTGCCCGGTTTACTCGTCTTTCATAAGTTGAGCCGTTCCACTTTTTGAATGCATCTCGTTCCCCGAATACAATAACCGTATTGGTCACGGCCGTCTCCAGCCTGGACAAGCAGCGATCAGCCTCCTGTTGTCGATTATTCCAATCGTCATTAAAATACTTTACTGCATTATCCATGAAATTCTTGAAGCTACTACCATATTTTTCGGGATAGAAAAGATCAAACGCAATAAACCGCAAAACAAGCTCTGCGTCCCTCATGCGCCGGTCAGGCGCCTGCATGGAGAATAGACCTGACAAAAGATTTGATCTGGAAATGTATTCCTCGAGATAGTCAAGAAACTTGCCTGGGTGAAGGGCTTTTCGCAATTCTTGCGGCGACAGCGGAAGACTGCCGCTGTTAAGCCTGTAAAAGATTGTATATAGAAACCGCTCTGAAGGCCAATTCCGAATAACAATAGTTCTTATAGGCTGATTTTCATAAGCAGGTAGCTTCTTTGCCAGGAAGACGTCTGACTGGATTCGCTCGTAATTAAACCCCTCCAATTCTCTGGAGATCGTTAAGTCTCGAAGCGTCAAAGGATTATCTTGGCTTTGGAAATCAGCGATTGACAACAATCGCTGTTTTCCGTCTATAACAAGAAAATGCCGTCCATTTTCATCATGCGCCTCTGCAAGCACGATGTTTGGAACGGGTAATCCAAGCATGAGCGATTCAATAAGTCTACTTTTTCTGACTTCATCCCAAGCATTCCTGCGTTGGAATTGCGGGTTAACACGAATCAGATTGCGGCGCATCTGATCCAATATTGTCCCTACAGTCCAATCCGTATTGTAGAGCACTGCGCTATTTAGGTCGCCGAGCTCCTCGCTAGCAAGATCTGTTTCATCTTCTTGTTGGTCGAGCGGAGCGTTTTCGTCTTCCATGTCAAAACTGGTTGGCAAACTCATGTGCTCCTCCCTGGCAATTGTATATGGCTATCACACGTCATAAACGGTTGCCACTGATAATCGCAATGCTAGCAATTGCACTTTTGTTTCGCGGGACCGAGTAGGCGGAACCGGCTAGAGTCAAGCGGAGTGGTGTTGACACTTACAAGGCAAGTCGGCATCCACCCGGCGCTGGGCAACGCGGAACTCTACCCTTTCCCTCCAAACACAAGGTATTGGCGTGGCCAAATCAGATTCCTTGGCACCGATACACAGGGTTGATACACTCTGAGGCTGAAGCCTTCCCCGGCGCCCTGCTAAGCCACTGATTTTTAAGGGAAATTTGGCACTGGCGTCCCCAAGGGGATTCGAACCCCTGTTACCGCCGTGAGAGGGCGGTGTCCTAGGCCTCTAGACGATGGGGACTAGAGCCGTGCGAGGCGCGCTTTCTATGCGAAAGCGCCGGGGG
>NZ_JAIXSV010000315.1 GCF_027484505.1 Asticcacaulis sp. | reverse complement strand
GATCTGCCCGATGACCGCCAGTTGCTGCCCCGGCGGCACCCACAGGGCATAGGTCAGGGCAGCGCCCATCACGGCGGCGATCGAAGCGCGACGCACCCACAGCATCAGCTTCCCGAAATCCGCCGCCGCCGAGGCGCTGCGGTGACGCAGCAGGAAGGGCGCGATCAGGTCGTTGGAAATCATGGTCGAAAGCGCGATAGTCTCAACCAGCACCATGCCCGTCGCCGCCGCAAAGCCGCCAATAAAGGCCAGCAGGGTCAGGCCGTTCAGCCCCGCCGCATAGGGCAGGTTGAGCACGAACAGATCATGCGGCACATCCGGGCTCAGAAGCGTCAGCCCGGCCAGCGTAATGGGCGGCACCACCACCAGTGTCGCCAGCAGATAGCCCACGAACGGCCAGCGCGCCCTCTGCGCATCCTCCGGATGGTCGGCCCCGATGACCGCCGTGTAAAACTGACGCGGCAGGCACACCACGGCGGCCATCGACAGCAGCGTCATGACGCCAAAGTCGAGATTAATCTGAGACGGCGCAAAGCGCGCGGAAAAATGCGCCCAGCCGTCGCTGCGCAAATCGGGCGGCGCGCTCATAAAGGCCAGAACGGCAAACCCAGCCACGGCGACCAGCGCCACCAGCTTGACCAGAGATTCGGTGGCAATGACGTAGAATATACCCTCATTACGGCTGGAGGCTACATAGTGTCGCGTGCCAAACAGCATGGCAAACAGCGCCAGGGCCAGCGCCGTCAGGGTCATGGGCCATAGCCGCTCCCCCCCCGCCACCGCCGCAAAGCTGGTCCCCACCGAGCGCAATTGCAGGGCGACGTAAGGAATGGTGCCAAACAAAGCTAGCAGCGTCACCAACGCCGCCACGCCGCGGCTCTTGCCGAATCGCGCCCCGATGAAGTCCGAAATCGACGTCGCGCCTTCGGCACGCGCGGCGGCAATTAATCGCGTCAGAAAACCGGAGGCCAAAAGCCACAACAGGATCGGCCCCAGATAGATGGGCACGAAGCTCCACCCCTCCCCGGCCGCCGATCCGACCGCACCAAAGAAGGTCCAGCTTGTGCAATAGACGCCGAGCGACAAAGCATATGCGGGTAATCTCAGGGGCGAACGCCCGCCCTCACGCCGCGCCCGCCCTTCGGCCCAGGCACCGATGGCGAACAACCCGGCTACGTAGGCCGCCGCTGCGATGAGGAGAATGTAACCGTTCATGCGCACCCGCCATTGAGACCGCGTGCCAAGCTAAACCAGTGCATGGCTCAGAGCAAATTCATAGCGGGTGGGAAATTGTGCGGCGCAATATGTGCAATTGCGAAATTGAGAGACATCACACAGCGCAATATATCGCGGAGGACGCTATTTTACCGCCTTCTCGTCACATTTGGAGAGGGAAAAAAATGGCAAAAGGCAGGCATTTTTTTTACACCTTACCTTTTAATGTAACGAAAAGGCGAAAAAACGTTCTCTTTTTCAAGCCAAGTCCACATTCATCAGGGTCTTATAGTTGCCAGTGTGACCTTATTGAAACAGGTTTCATTCGTAATTGACAAATTTGTGGCGAGACATTGACGAGTCCATGACGACGAGGCGTTATATCCTTCTATTGAAAACATAGCCGCAACGTTTCGGCTGTGAAAGCGTCCATAAACCCGGAGATAGAGTGTGAAAAAAGAATCGAGACGATTTGGCTTGCTGGCCACAACCTCGTTTTGCAGTGCGGTGGTTGCGGGTGTACTGACCACAGTTACCGGCGGAATGGCGCAGGCGCAGGAAGCCGCGCCGCAAACGAAAGCTCCCGCGGCCAAAGCAGAAGAAGGTATTCAGGAAGTCATCGTTACGGGTTCACGCATCCGTCGCAACCCAACGAATGCCCCTGCGCCCTTGATTCAGGTTACGCGTGAAAACATCCTACAATCAGGCGCACCAAACGTCATCGACCAGCTAGCTGATGTACCAGCTCTTATTGGTTCGACCGTACCGGAAGACACAACGGCAAACCTGAATACCGGCGGTCTCTCACTCCTGAACCTGCGCTGGCTCGGAGCTTCGCGCACGCTGGTCCTCGTGGATGGTCGTCGCCACGTGGGGGCTCAGCAAGGCAGCTTGTCGGTTGACGTTGATACTATTCCACGTCTCTTGATCGAACGCATCGATGTAACGACAGGCGGCCAGTCGGCGCTTTACGGTGCCGATGCCGTTGCCGGGGTGGTCAACTTTGTTATGCGTAAAGATTTTGAGGGGCTGGAGATCGATAGCAATGTCTCTCAGATTAACCAAGACGGACAAACTCAAAAGCGCTTCTCAGCCCTGGCCGGTAAAAACTTCTTTGACAACAGACTGAATACCTACATCTCGGCCGAGTACGAAGAGGGTGAAGAGCTTAACGACGCTGACATTGATTGGCGACGCGACGCCTGTCAGCTCGTTGCAAATGATGCTGACCCGTCCAGCGCCGTGAACGACGGCGTAAACGACAATGTTCTAAAGTGCGGTGTACGCAACATATCGCGGGCGAAGGGTGGCTATCTGGTGTTGGCCAACCAGATCCCTCAGAGCATGACCAGTGATCCCGATCGCGGCACCTCTTTACTTGCGTGTTCTTATAGCCCCAGCACACCTTTCAGTGGTGCCGTCACGAACTGTTTCAATGGTGATCCCGGCCGCGCTTTTGTTTTCGACGCGAGCGGTAAGTCACGTGCCGCGAATTACGGAACCTTCCGTCAGGAAGCTGGAGCGGGCCGCACCCTCAATGTCGGCGGCGATGGCTTGAACCCGCTCACTGAATTCGCGCAGGGTAGCCGCGTACCGAAATCGCTCGCCGCGCGCTTCCAGACGGGCTTCAACTTTAAGGTAACTGATGATATTTTGGCTTTTGGTGAGCTAAAGTACGTCCGCGAAGAAAGCTATTTCCGTTCTCAAGGCTCATTCTTCAGCATCGGCGTCTATGATGTGCCAGCTAACCAGATGTCCTACTGCACATCGTCAAATGCGCTTTGCAACACCACAAGTGGCCTTGTCATTTCTACGGGAACCGACAACCCGTTCCTTGATCCGGCGCTCAAAACGTTGATCCAAGGTAATATTCGTCAAAACTATGGCGGCGCTACCACGACCACCGACGGTCAACCGACCACCAGAGTGGCCGATCCCAGAGCCCTATTGACCAACTTTGGCCCCTTGCGGACGCAGACCAATAACCGTGAGGTTACCCGGTTTGTCTTAGGCGTAAAAGGCGAGAAGGACGAGTTCCTATTTGCCAAGAATTTATCATGGGAACTGAGCTACACGGGCGGAAAGGCTGAAAACAATAACAATGAGTTCGGCCTGGACATCATGCGTTACTGGTACGGTGCCGACGCCGTAACCGATACGCTCGGCAAGGTGAATGGCAAACCCGGGGAAACCGTCTGCCGTGTTCAGCTTCTGACCGCTAACGGCGTCACCATCACCGACAGATTCCGTGGCGGCAATCTTGATCCGAATAGTGCTGAGGTCAAACAGTGCGTCCCCTTCTCCATCTATGGCGATGGTCAAAATGATCCGAAGGCCCGCGCCTATTACGATGCCTCCATCAACGTCTCCCATGTCAACAATCAGAAGAATTTCATAGCGTTTGTGTCTGGCGAGTTGTGGGACTTCTGGGGGGCGGGCCCGATCGGGGTTGCTCTGGGACATGAATACCGCTTTGAAAGCGCTGTGGGCGTGGGTCGCACCACCTCTACGGGCAACCGCTTCCTTTTCCTGAACACGGGGGCTGACTTCCCCTATTCCGAATACGACGTCACTGAAAAATTTGGTGAAGTACGTATCCCGCTGCTTAAAGACTTGCCATTGGCCAAGTCTCTTGAATTCAGCGCAGCGGCGCGGCGTTCGGACTATTCTACGGTTGGTAAGGTTGAAACGTGGTCCACTCAGGCCATGTGGACTATCAACGACCAACTTACGATTCGTGGCACCCGTGGTTTTGCAACGCGTATTCCGAACCTGTCGGAAGCCTATTCTCTACAAACCCAGACCTTCGCCAACGGCTTCGTTGACCCGTGTGACGCTCGCAACATCAACAACTTGACCAACACCGAGTTGAAGGGGTACCGCCTCGCCAACTGTGCGGCTATAGGCATCCCGACTGGCCAGATCATGAACTACACTTCGACAAGCGTCGGAGGCTTCCAAGGCGGCAATCCGCTTCTGAAGCCTGAAGAGTCTTTGTCGAAGACACTGAGCTTGATCGTACGCCCGAAGATTCTGCCGCGTACCTCGTTCGTTTTTGACTGGTACAATATCGTCATTACAAACGTTATCGGTTCTGTCACTGCGCAAACACTTGTTAACCAGTGCGTGAGCAACCCGGCCGTTAACCGCAACGCCTGTAATCAGATTACCCGTAATCCGGCGAATGAATACCAGGTCACCAGCTTTATTCAGGGGTCTCTGAACTACGCCAAGAGTGAAACGCAGGGGATGGATTTCACCATTGCCTACCGTCAACCTCTGAATAATGTGTTCGGTAAGGATTTCGGTTCGATGAACTTCTCGCTTAAGGGCAACTATGAGCAGTTCAACCGTTCCTACACGAACATTGACCTTCCGAACTTCCCCTCAGATTTCGCCGGCAGCCTGGAAGAGCCCATGGTTCGCCTTGCGACATCTGTTGCTTGGAACTACAGGTCAGATTTGAGCTTCTACTGGAATATGGATTTCCAGTCGGCTCAGGAAATTCTTGACATTGACGACTACCGTCGTGATCCGGACAATCGCGATCTGGAATACTACACAACGGGTGACTTCATTCAGCATGACTTCTCGGTCCGTTGGGAGGTCAAGCCCGGAGTTACTCTTCGTGGTGGCGTGGTAAATGCGTTTGATGCTGAACCGGCACCATGGCTGGGCAATACATCGGCCGAAAATTTTGACCAGTACGGCCGTCGTTTCTACGTTGGCTTTAACTTCAAGCGCTAAGCCTTCGGGCCTGTGTTTGAAAGCGGCGGCAGGGCAACCTGCCGCCGTTTTTGTTAGCCGCTTTATCACATTGCTGGGCCCGGCATTATTTGGGGTTGACCTGACCCCCAAAAAATCGAGGCCGTTTAAAATTGGAACTTTCCATTATAGTATACCGGTTTGATACCTCCATAGCCTATGCGGCTATGCGGATGCGTCAGTGGGTAGAAAATAACGCAAAGCTAAAACGCATCATGGCTGATCTGTCGCCGGACAAGCCTATGCTTCAGGATGTGCTTGCAAAAAAGCACCGAGGCCTGCCGCCTGGCGTGAACTCGTTGACCGGGTGATTTAGGCCTTGAAGGTATCGGTCCGTCGAACCTGCCGTATCCTGAAGGCAGATCGTTCATTATATCTACACAAGCCATGTATGGGTGCACACCTAGCCGATTATACGACCCCACCCGTTTCCGATACCACTAACCGGGAGACAATTTTTAGTTGCGGTTCTGCAATTCGGAGGTTATCCCATTTAGAGGGGAGATCAAAAATGAGAATTTCAACGCTTGCGCTTTGTGGCGTTCTGACATGGGGACAACTCTCCGCGTGTGCTGCCGAACCGCCCGCCAACGTGAGTATTGGTCAAGCCAATGTCACTCCCAGGAATTTGAACGACTTTTATGAACTCAGACGCAAAAAGGCCCCGGCGGAAATTGCCGCAATTCAGGCCGAGGCTTCTGCCAGGGCACGTAAAGAAGCGGGCGTGAGTTCTGAAGGTGTCGTGCCGAGTTGTGTGTTGCCGACCTGGTTCCTATTTGAGAACCCCGCGTTCACGCTCTTACGGACATCAGCTTCAGAGACGGAATGGTTGGCGCATACAACTGAAATTGCCGCCGCGATCGAAAAACGCAACGACACATTTGCCCGCCTCAAGGTGGGTGAAGATATCGACCCCGCCTACAGTGCCACAGTTGGCGCCTTTCGCCGCGCAATGGCTGCAAACACAGAGAGGGCGCGGGTCTATGCCATGCGCGCCGGTGAAGATCAGTTTCACCGCAGCAACAGTGTTATCGTCCAAAATGGATTAATTTGGGCAAAGAACCTACGTGCTGAATCGCGAGGTTACCTCATGGAGGAAAACGTCGCCCAGGTGTGCCAGTCGGACCGCTCAAATACCGAGTGGCTTCGAAAAGACCTTGCGGCATATGGATGGCCTCGAATTTCGTCGTATGGCGCCGCTATGGACGCCGACGCGTGGTTGATCATTCAGCACTCAGACCACGACGCTGCCTTCCAAACGGAGGTGCTCAAGACACTTGAGCCTTTACTGAAAACGAAAGATACGTCACATCAAAATTATGCATTTCTCTATGACCGTGTTGCAATCGCAACAAAGAAGCGACAACGCTATGGAACACAGGGAAGATGTACAGGACCGGGAAAATGGGAACCTTATCCGGTCGAAGATGAAAGCCGGTTAGACGCTCTGCGTGCGGAAATCGGACTGGAACCCGAAGCTGAGTACTCAAAACGGTTCACCTTTTGCACTGCTGAACTGGCCGCGGCCATGGCCAGCGTTAAATAGGTAGATAAGCTTCGAAGAGCTTTGCTAAATACTCACCATAACTTTCCTGCAAATAGGCTTGGACCACTTCCGCCCCGTTACGTCCGGAAGCCCGGAAGGGTCGAAGGCTAGATCGGTATGACTTTTGATGGAATCGTAATTCAAGCCCCTCCCCTGATTTCAGGGGAGGGGCTAAAGCGCGAAGCCGTTTCCACCTAAAATCAGAGGTGGGCCCCATTTTACGGACAGGAATGCGGCTTAGCTAAGCTTGTGTCTGTGGTGTGATTATGCCGCTTGCCTCGTTATTCCCGATCCCAGGTAGGCCTCGTCTGGTGTCTGT